>NZ_DKJF01000092.1:20597-33847 GCF_002454615.1 Pseudomonas sp. UBA6699 | reverse complement strand
GAGTTGTGTATAACGAGGTGGCTTTAACGGCATTGTGACCGAATGTTGCGAGTACATCAACGACTGCCTGAGGTAGCGGCACTGTGGATGGTCAGCCTCAACAGAGCACTTCTGAGCGATAAATGACCTCAGCAGTTCCTAGCATGTTCAGTGTGATTAGCAACCTGCTTCGGATCATACAGCGGCGGACTGTCGGGGAGCCTTCTCTGTACTCTCTTCCGAGTCCCTCACTAGAGCCGTCACATTGAGTGAGCTAGACGATAGCTCGTAGAATGAAGGTCATGGACCTAGCAGGGCTCTTCTACCGTGAAACGACTGTTGAGCGCGGATGCACATGGAGTGCACACACCGCCCCCCAAACCCGCATGAACACTGACCTTACGGTCCAATCCATCATGGGGGCGCAAAAAAATGGCGGCATTGCCGGAGCAAGGCCGCCGTTCTCCATTCACTACCGCATCAACGGTTGCGCGTCACCCGCCACACGGTATTGGCCAGGTCGTCCGCGACGATCAGGGCCCCGCGCGGATCGACGGTCACACCCACCGGCCGGCCGCGCGTCTTGCCTTCCTCGGTACGGAAACCGGTGACGAAGTCGATCGGTTTGCCGGCCGGACGGCCGTTGGCGAACGGGATGAAGATCACCTTGTAGCCCACCGGCGGATTGCGGTTCCAGCTGCCATGCTCGCCGACGAAGGCGCCGTTGGCGAACTTCTCGCCCATCACCGGCGACGAGAAATGCAGGCCGAGCGCGGCCACGTGCGAGCCGAGGCTGTAGTCCGGCTTGATGGTGGCCTTGACCTTTTCCGGGTCGCCCGGCTTGACGCGCGGATCGGCGTTCTGGCCCCAGTAGGCGTAGGGCCAGCCATAGAAGCCGCCTTCGCGCACCGAGGTCAGGTAGTCCGGCACCAGGTCCGGCCCCAGCTCGTCGCGTTCGTTGACCACCGACCACAGCTGCCCGGTTTCCGGGTTGATGGCCAGCGCCGTCGGATTGCGCAGGCCCGTCGCATACGGTTTATAGGTGCCGGCAGTGGCGTCGATCTGCCACACCATGGCGCGGTCGACTTCGGCTTCCATGCCGCGCTCGGTGATATTGCTGTTCGAGCCGATACCCACATACAGGTAGCGCCCATCGGGGCTGATCGTCAGCGCCTTGGTCCAGTGGTGGTTGATCTGCGATGGCAGGTCGGTGACCTTGGTCGGCGGGCCGTCGGCCTTGGTCTGGCCTTCGGTGTAGTTGAAGCGCACCAGGGCGTCCTGGTTGGCCACGTACAACTTGCCGTCGGCAAAAGCCAGGCCATACGGCGCGTTGAGGTTTTCCGCGAATACCGTCTGCACCTCGTACTTGCCGTCGCCGTCGGCATCGCGCAGCAAGGTCAGGCGGTTGCCGCCTTTGACCTGGGTGTTGCCCTTGGCCTTGATCTGGCTGGCAATCACATCCTTGGGCTTGAGCTTGGCCGCGCTGCCGCCCCTGCCTTCGGCCACCAGGATGTCGCCATTGGGCAATACCAGGCTCTGGCGCGGAATCTTCAGGTCGGTGGCAATGGCCGTGACACTGTAGCCTTCGGGAACGGTCGGTTTCTGCTCACCCCAGGCCACCGGCTGAGCGATCTTCATGCTCGGCAACAAGCCACGTTGTGGCTCGGGCAAGCGCGGGTCCGGGCCATGGGCCTGGGTAGGCTCGCCATCGCCACCACAGGCACTCAACAGCAGCGCCACACTCAATACACTCAACGCGTGCAAGGGCTTCATGCTTCACCTCCAGAACGCAGGTTGCTCAAGCCGGTCCAGGCTGCGGCCAACGCCAGTACGCTCACGACCACCGACAGCACCAGCCCTGCCGGCATCACCGCCCAGGCGTCCTTGGCATGCTCGAAGGCATTGATCAGGCCAAGCACCCAGGTCACCAGCAGCAGCACGAAATACAGCGTCGGGCGCCCGCCTTTGCGCTCGGCGCGGATCAGGTTGGCCAAGGCAAACAGCAGCGCCAGCCCGCAGAACAGCAAGGCCCCGGCGATCAGCCAGGCGGCGAAGTTGCTCCACTGGATCTGGTAGCTGTTGTAGTAGGCGATATCGCTCAGCAGCGCGCCCAGGAACAACGGCACACTGCCGGCCAACAGCAGGGCGTGCAGCGGGCTGGGGGTGCGCCGGTAAAGGGTGTGGTCGGATGTGGTCACGGTGCCTCCTTTTCATTCGGTGACCCAGGCTGACAGGGTGGCCATCAGCCGTGCGCAGGGTGCGCCTAGCAAAGGAGCCCTGCGCATCGCCGATAGTTCACCGCTTCGCTGCAATGAAACATCTTGTAAGAACCGATCCCCCCAGCGTGCACACCATTGGGCTCAAGCAACCAGCAGCGCCTCAGCAGATGCCCTGACAGGCAAAACCCCAGGCATTCATTGATTGAAGTTATTGAAGGCAACCGCTGTAAGAAGTTACTGACAACCCAACTTAGAACTGGACTTTCGTACAACACAACAGCGAAGAATGCCCTGCAAAAATCTCAAATTATTTCCCCACTTGCGTTGCTCTGACCGGCGCGCTAACACTGGTGCCATCACGCACTGGAGGAAGCCCCATGTCTCATCTTGCCCAGTTCCGCGCCCTCGAATGGCTACTCGCCAACAAGAAAGACGAACTACAGTTCATCAAGGTTGACCCCCAGCTTCGCCGCGAGCTGGAATTCGAAAGCAAACTGCACGACCTGCTGGCCGAATATCAATTCGGTTTAAGGCAGGTGCTGAGCATCATGGCACCTGAGCAGCGCAACACGTTCGACCTGTTCACCCGGCAACCCCACGCACTGGTTTCACCGACCGGTTTCCGGGCGCGGCTCAGCAAGTTTTATCAAAACCCCTATACCGGTGAAGTTGTCGAAGCCAAGAGCACCTTGCACAAGACCTTGCGCCAGTGGATCAGGCAGTACAGCCGCGCCGAAGTGGAAAGCTGGGTAATACCAGGTGCCCTGCTACCACGCAGCCTGCGCGAATAACCAGCGCCGGCTCAGCGCTCGCCCTGACGCCTCGCCAGCACTCACAAGCGTTCGGTAACCGAACATTAGCCCGCCTCTTGAATTGACGCTGCCGCCCGCACTGCTCACCATGCACCGGCCTTGCGTGCACCCTTGCCTGGGAAATGGTCACGCACCCGCAGCACCGCAGTTGAATACAATTTCAAGAAACGAGCCGTCATGAACAACTCCAAGACTCACCCCGCCGCGCCCCGGATGCCCCAGGGTTCGATCGGCGACAAGCTTCGCGCCGCCTTCGGCGTTGGCAAGACCCGCTGGGGCATGCTGGCCCTGGTGTTCTTCGCCACCACCCTCAATTACATCGACCGCGCCGCCCTTGGCATCATGCAGCCTGTCTTGGCCAAGGAAATGAGCTGGACGGCGATGGACTACGCCAACATCAACTTCTGGTTCCAGGTCGGTTACGCCATCGGCTTTCTGTTGCAAGGCCGGCTGATCGACAAGGTCGGCGTCAAACGGGCCTTTTTCTTTGCCGTGCTGCTCTGGAGCCTGGCCACCGGCGCCCATGGCTTGGCCACCTCGGCTGCCGGTTTCATGGTTTGCCGCTTTATCCTTGGCCTGACCGAAGCCGCCAATTACCCGGCTTGCGTGAAAACCGTGCGCCTGTGGTTTCCGGCCGGTGAGCGGGCCATCGCCACCGGTTTGTTCAATGCCGGTACCAATGTCGGCGCCATGGTAACCCCAGCGCTGCTGCCACTGATTCTGGCCGTGTGGGGCTGGCAGGCCGCATTCATCGCCATGGGCTGCCTGGGCCTGGTGTGGGTAGTGCTGTGGCTGGTCAAGTACTACAACCCTGAAGACCACCCGACAGTGCGGCAGAGCGAGGTGCAGTACATCCAGCAAGCTGTCGAGCCCGAGCCGACCCGGGTACCGTTCAGCCGCATACTGCGCCTGCGCGGGACCTGGGCGTTCGCGGTGGCCTATGCGATCACCGCACCGGTGTTCTGGTTCTACCTGTACTGGTTGCCGCCCTTCCTCAACCAACAGTACAGCCTGGGCATCAATGTGACCCAGATGGGTATCCCACTGATCATCATCTGGCTGACGGCCGATTTTGGCAGCATCGGCGGTGGCATTCTGTCGTCATGGTTGATCGGCCGCGGCGTGCGCGCCACGACGGCGCGGTTGCTGTCCATGCTGGTCTTCGCCTGCACCATGGTCAGCGTAGTGTTGGCCGCCAACGCCAGCGGCCTCTGGGTCGCGGTGGCGGCCATTTCGCTGGCGGTGGGGGCGCACCAGGCCTGGACGGCGAACATCTGGAGCCTGGTGATGGACTACACGCCCAAGCACCTGGTGAGTACCGTGTTCGGCTTCGGCAGCATGTGCGCAGCCATTGGCGGGATGTTCATGACGCAGATCGTCGGCAGCGTGCTGACGGCTACCCACAATAACTATGCCGTGCTGTTCACCATGATCCCGGCCATGTACTTCCTGGCGCTGGTATGGATGTACTTCATGGCGCCGCGCCAGGTCGAAAGCGCCTGAGGCGCTGCTCAGTTACCTCTACGGGGCCCTTGCGGGCCCTTTTTTTGCGCCACCGGTCAACGAAGGCGCCGCGCCGCACTGGCCACTGTCAGACCTTGGCCAATACCGCCCTGGCGTGGTCCAGCGCCATGCGCGCACGCTGTTCGCCGCTGATCCCTTGTTCCAGCAACTGCCGGGTAGGGATTTCCAGGCTCAGCGGGAGGGTGGCCGGTAGCGCACGCAGCAGCCCGACCAGATCGGCATCGCCATCACCCGGGAAGCGCCGTTCGTTACGCGCCTGGCGCAGGATTTCGTCCATGTCGGCCGGCACTGGCCCCGCCACGTCGCACAATTGGGCATAGCGCATGCGTTGCGGTGCCAACTGCGCCAGGTCGCTCAGCGCAGAGCCGGAGCGGTTGAAATGGAACGCGTCCACCAGCACGCAACCATTGGCCTGATCGGCGTTGGCTACCACGCGCATGGCCTGGCGCAAATCGCGTACGTCGGTCCAGGGCATGAACTCCAGGTGCGGGTGGATGCCATGGCCCGCCGCCAGTTCGCACAGCGCGGCAAAGCGCTCGGTGAGCCGTGCTTCGTCCGGGTCGTTGCCTGCCACCAGCAGTTCGGTACCCCCCAGCTCGGCACCCACCGCCAGGATGGCTTCGAAGTCCGCCACGCAGGTGTCCGGCTTAAGGCGCAGGATCTCCAGGTCCAGCACCTGGATGCCGGTATCGCGCAGGCGTGCCTGGGTCTGCCTGCGCAGATCGGCATTGGCCACCAGCGGGTAGTGCTGTTCCTGCTCGGTGGCCGGCACCAGGCGCAGGCCAACATGGCTGTAGCCAGCGCGGGCAGCAGCCTCGACCATGTCTGGCGGGGACAGTTCGAGTACCGTCAGGGCCGCGAGGGAAAATATTCGATCAGTCATTCGTCGTCACCAGAAAGAGGGTATCAGGCAATGTGCTCGGGAGCACAGGCGCGGCCGCTGGCGGCAGCCTGGCGGATCGCTTCGATCAGTGCCAGGGTGCGGCCAGCGTCGGCGGCATCGACCAAAGGCGGCTGTTCACCGCGGGCGACCCGCACGAAGTGCTGCAACTGCAGGGTCAATGCTTCACCGGCGGGTATGCTGTGCTGGTGCTGCAACAACGGTGTGTGCCACCCCGAACCCGGCTCGGCGTAGTGCCAGTGCTTGAGCTGAGGAATGCTCAGCGAGCCCTGGGTGCCGGCCAGTAGATAACACGGCTGGCCATCCTGGCGCGGGTAGACCGGGCTTTCACCCGAGTCGAGCTCCCAGCTCCAGGGCGCCGCTACGGCGTCCGAGCCGGTCAGGCTACCCAAGGCGCCATTGGCGAACTGCAACAGCACGGCGGCACTGTCTTCGTTGGCGAACCCGCGCACGTCGTTGCGGGTGAAGGCCTGCACCTGTACCACCTCGCCGCACAAGTAACGCAGCAGGTCGAGGTCATGGATCAGGTTGGTCAGCAAAAAACCCGCACCCGGCTCGCGGCGCCAGGCGGTGTCGAAGTAGCTGTCGGGCTTTTGCAACTGCCACAGTGCGGTGACATTGATCAGCCGGCCCAGCTTGCCTTCGCTGATCACCTGGTGCGCCTTGGCGATCAATGGATTGTGCCGACGATGGTGGCCGACCAATACCGGTACCTTGCACCGCCGTGACGCCTCGACCAGCGCCCGCACCTCCTGCAGCTGCACGCCCACCGGTTTCTCCACCAGTACCGGCACGCCGGCTTCGACGCAATCCAGCGCAGTGGCCACGTGCTGGTTGTTCGGGTTGGCGATGATCACCGCCTCGGGCTGCACGCGTTGCAGCATCTGCCGGTGGTCGGCAAAGTACGGCACGCCGCAGTCGACGGCGAAGGCTTCGGCCTGCGGGCCGGGGTCGGCCACCGCGCACAACCGGGCCTGGGGTACATTGCGCAAGTGCTGGTAATGCTGGCGGCCCATGATGCCAGCGCCGACCAGGGCGATACGAAAGGGTGCGTTCAACAGCCTGTCCTCTTGTCATTGTTGTAGTGCGAATATGAAACTGCGTTCCAAAATTCACACTGGACAATTTAGAACCAGGTTCAACTTTTCAGAAGAGCCTGCTGAACAGACTGTGCGGTAATCGACCGGAATATCCCTCAGGCAAACAGTTCGCTGGCGTGGCTGGCGGCAGACAGTTCCTCGGTAGCCGCCAGCAATAGGGGGGCCAGCTCGGCCAAACGCCTTTGCGCCAGGCGTGCACTGGGCCCGGCAATGCTCAGCACGCCAATCACCTCGCCGCTTTGCGGGCGCCGTACCACCGCAGCCAGCGCCGAGGTGCCCACCGCCGAGGTTTGCTCGACCCAGGCATAACCCACCTCGCGGGCGCGGTGCAGGTAGGCGAGCAACTCGTCGGTGGTGCGCGGCGCATTCGGGCCGAACTGGCTCGGGTCGGCGATGCCCTGGCGCAGCACCATCTGCAGCGCCTGCTCATCGTCCAGGCTGGCCAGCCAGGCGTGCCCGGACGCGGTGTAGAACAGCGGCGCGTCGCGCCCCATGTCCGGGTCGTAACGCAACCCGGAGCGCGCGCCCTGGGACTTGGCGATCCAGGTCTGCCGCCCCCCATCGATGACACCAAGGCGCACCAGCTCACCGCTGTCCTGGGCCAGGCGGTCGAGAATCGGCTGAATGACATCGGCACCACTGCTGGCCAGGTAACGGAAGCCTTGGGCGACTAGCTTGGCCGACAGCTGATAGCGGCTGTTGTCACGGTTCTGCCGTACGTAGCCCAGCCGCATCAGCTCGGCCAGCATGCGGTGCGCGGCGCTTTTAGGGATGTCCAGGCGCTCGGCCAGGGTTTGCACTGCCAGGCCCTGGGGCTCACCGGCAAGGCTCTCTACAAGATTGAAGGCGCGTTCGATCTGACTACCAGCCATGACACAGGTCCTTGCTACGTTTTGCGAATTCTAGAAGATGATTCCACATCGCCGACAGGGTACGCATGCCAGCTCCTGCCAATTGTTCGATTATCGCCCGCTTGTTGCGCGGGCGGTCAGCCCTACCCTTGCGGATCGACACGGGCCAAATAAGAATATAGAACCACGTTCCAATAACAATACAGGATTAGTGCGATGCCCCCTGCCCCCTTCAAAACCGAATGCGATGTACTGGTAATAGGTTCAGGCGCCGCCGGGCTGGCCGCCGCTGTAACAGCTGCCTGGCATGGGCAAAAGGTGATTCTGGTAGAAAAGGAGCCAGTGCTGGGCGGCGCCACGGCCTGGTCCGGCGGCTGGGCCTGGGTGCCGCGCAACCCGTTGGCGCGCCGCGCCGGCATCGATGAAGACATCGAGCAGCCACGGACCTACCTGCGTAATGAGCTAGGTGCCCATTACGATGCCGAACGGGTGGACGCCTTCCTTGAAGCCTGCCCCCACATGGTGGCGTTTTTCGAGAAGCATACGGCGCTGCAGTTTGCCGACGGCAATGCGATACCTGACATGCACGGCCACACCCCTGGCGCCGCCGAAGGTGGGCATCAGGTGATTGCCGCACCGTACGATGCCCGTGAGGTGGGTGCACTGCTGCCACGCCTGCGCCAGACCCTGCGCGAAACCTCGTTCATGGGCATGCCGATCATGGCCGGCGCCGACCTTGCCGCGTTCCTCAACATGACCCGTTCGCCCAAGGCCTTGCTGCACGTGTGCAAGCGCTTCGGCCGGCACCTGTACCACCTGGCCCGCCATGGCCGGGCCATGCACCTGGTCAACGGCGTGGCACTGGTGGCGCGGCTGGCCAAGTCGGCGCAGGACCTGGGCGTGCAGCTGCAGGTGTCGGCGCCGGCCAAGCATTTGCTGGTCGAAGCAGGCCAGGTGTGCGGCGCGCTGGTGACGACCCCGCAAGGCGAGCAGCGTATCCGAGCCAAGGCAGTGGTACTGGCAGCGGGCGGCTTCCCTCACGACGCTGCCCGGCGCCGGCAGCTGTTCCCCCGCGACGCCAGCGGCCACGACACCCTGGCCCTGCCGCCAAAGGGCTGCTCTGGCGATGGCCTGCGCCTGGGCGAGGCAGCAGGTGGCGTGGTGGCCACCGACCTGCAGTCGCCGGTGGCCTGGGCGCCGGTTTCGCAGGTGCCGCATGGCGATGGCACTGTCGGCCATTTCCCGCACATCATCGAACGGGGCAAACCGGGCATCATCGGGGTGCTGGCCAACGGCAAGCGTTTCGTCAATGAAGCGCACGGTTACTATGACTATGTGGCAGCCATGGTCGCGGCAGTGCCAGCGGACCAGGAGGTGTGTTCGTGGCTGGTGTGTGACCACCGTTTCCTACGCCGTTATGGCTTGGGCCATGCCCGCCCGGCGCCACTGCCGGTGTGGCCGCATATGCGCAGTGGCTACCTGAAACGTGGCGCCACACTCGAAGCGTTGGCGGTTGCCTGCGGCATCGATGCGGACGGGTTGCGCGCCACCGTCGAGGCCTTCAACAGCCCTGCACGCCACGGCCAGGACCCGGCCTTCGGCCGTGGCTCCACCGCATTCAACCGCAAGCAGGGCGACCCGCAACACCCAGGCCCCAACCCGTGTGTGGCGCCAATCGAACAGGGCCCGTTCTACGCGGTGAAGGTGAAGCCGGGTTGCTTTGGCACCTTTGCCGGGTTGCGCACCGATGGCCAGGCACGGGTACTGGATGCCAGCGGCCAGCCGATCACCGGGCTGTACGCGGCAGGTACCGACATGGCCAGTGTGTTCGGTGGCTGGTACCCGTCTGGCGGCATCAACCTGGGGCCCGCATTGACCTTCGGCTACGTGGCCGGGCGGCATATTGCCGGGGTGCAGGCGTATGAGTAAGCGGCCGGCGGCAGGTCGTGCTTGCCGCCGGCCCGGGTTCAGCCGCGCAGCTGGTACCAGGTGGTCTTGAGCTGCGTGTACTTGTCGAACGCATGCAGCGACAGGTCGCGGCCAAACCCCGACTGTTTGCCGCCACCGAAAGGCACTGTGACATCCAGTGCATCGACCGTGTTCACCGACACGGTACCGACTTTCAGCGCCCGCGCCACGCGGTGCACCTGGTTGAAGTCGTCGCTCCACACCGAAGCCGCCAGGCCATAGATGCTGTCATTGGCCAGGCGCACCGCCTCCTCTTCACTGTCGAAGGCACTCACTGCCAGTACCGGCCCGAACACTTCTTCCTGCGCCAGGCTCATGCTGGCATCGACCTCGGCGAAGATGGTCGGCTCGATGTAGTTGTCCGACCCGCCGATATGCAACCGCCGACCGCCACACACCAGCCGCGCGCCCTCTTGCCGCGCGCGGTCGATGGCGGCCTGGATACGCGCTGCCTGGCCAGCATCGACAATCGCCCCGGCGCGGCTGGCCGGGTCCAGCGGGTTGCCAGGCTGCCATTGCCGGGCCTTGGCCTGCAGGCGCTCGATGAACTCATCGTGGATGGAACGCTGCACATACAGCCGCGAGTTGGCGGAGCAGACCTCACCCTGATTGAAGAAAATACCAAAGGCCGCCTTTTCCGCAGCCAGGTCCAGGTCCTGGCAGTGCTCGAACACCAGGTTCGGGCTCTTGCCCCCGCACTCCAGCCATACCTGCTTGAGGTTGGACTGCGCCGCGTATTGCATGAAGTACTTGCCCACCTGGGTGGAGCCTGTGAACACCAGGCAATCCACGTCTGGGTGCAGGCCCAGGGCCTGCCCGGCCTGCTCGCCCAGGCCCGGCACCACGTTCAGCACGCCTTCGGGCAAACCGGCTTGCAGGGCCAGTTCGGCCAGGCGCAAGGCCGAGAACGGCGACTGTTCGGCCGGCTTGAGCACCACGCTGTTGCCCGCGGCCAAGGCCGGGGCCAGCTTCCAGGCGGCCATGTCCAGCGGGAAGTTCCACGGCACCACTGCCGCCACCACGCCCAAGGCCTCACGGGTGATGGTGGCCAATGCATTGGTGGCGGTCGGCGCCACCTGGTCGTAGCGCTTGTCCAGCGCCTCGGCATACCAGGCAAATACCTGCGCCGACCCGGGCACATCGATGTTGTAGGCGTCCATGACCGGTTTGCCCATGTTCAGCGAGTCCAGCAACGCCAGCTCTTCGCGGTGGGCCATGATCAGTTCGGCCAGGCGCTGCAGCACTTGCTTGCGCTGCCCGGGGGCCATGCGCGCCCACGGGCCGTGCTCGAAGGCCTGCCGTGCGCTGGCCACGGCCAGGTCGACGTCGGCCTGGGCGCAGGCGGCGACCTGCGCCAGCACCTGGTTGGTGGCGGGATTGATAGCGGCAAAGGTCGCGCCACTTTGGGCCTTCACGGCGTTGCCAGCGATCAGGGCGCTGGCCGGCAAGTACAGGTCCGCAGCGCGTTGCTGCCAGAATTCGAGGGTGTACATTTGTACTCCTTTCAAGCGGTTGTGCTGACGGACTGTCAGAGCTTGCCAACCAGGCGCGCCGTGCGGTCAACGGCGATGCGGGTTTTCTCCACCAGCTCATCCAGCTCGCTGTGGTTGGCGATCAAGGCCGGCGCCATGATCATCCGCCCCAGGGTGGAGCGAATGATCACCCCCTCCTCGAAGCCGAAGGTCCGGCACTGCCAGGCCAGGTCGTTTTCATTGGCAAAGCGCTTGCGGGTAGGCTTGTGCTCTGCCAGTTGCAGCGCCGCCACCAGGCCTGCGCCCTGCACCTGGCCAATCAGCGGGTGGTCGGCAAACACCTCGCGCAGGATGCGCTGCAGGTAGGGGCCGGTGTCGTCCTTCACCTGGCGCACGATGCCTTCGTCACGCAGGGCTTTCAGGTTGGCGATGGCCACCGCCGCTGCCACCGGGTGGCCGGAATAGGTCAGGCCGTGGGCGAACACCCCGCCCCGCTCCACCAGCGCTTCGGCTATGCGCTTGCTCAGCACCAGCCCGCCCATGGGTACGTAGCCGCTGGTCAGGCCCTTGGCTATGGACAGGGTATCGGGCTGGAAGCCGAAGTATTCGTGGGCAAACCATTCGCCGGTACGACCAAAGCCACCAATCACCTCGTCGGCACACAGCAGCACATCGTACTGGCGGCAGATGCGCTGGATTTCCGGCCAGTAGCTTTCCGGCGGGAAGATCATGCCGCCTGCGCCCTGGAACGGCTCGGCAATGAAGCCAGCAACGTTTTCGGCGCCCAGCTCCAGGATTTTTTCTTCCAGTTGCAAGGCACAGCGGCGGCCGAACTCGGCCGGGCTCAGCTCACCGCCTTCGGCGTACCAATAGGGCTCGTCGATGTGCGCCACATCCGGGATCAGCCCGCCCATTTCGTGCATGAACTTCATGCCACCCAGCGCCGTGGCCGCCAGAGTCGAGCCGTGGTAGCCATTCCAGCGGCCGATCATGATCGTCTTGCTTGGCTGGCCGACCACCTGCCAGTAGCGGCGCACGGTGCGGATCAGCACCTCGTTGGCCTCGGATCCGGAGTTGGTGTAGATCGCATGGCTGTAGTGCCCGGGCAGCAGGCTGAACAGCAGCTCCGAAAGCTCGATCACCGCCGGGTGGGTGGTGTGGAAGAACATGTTGTAGTACGCCAGCTGGTCCATCTGCCTGGCGGCAGCGGCGGTCAGGTCGCGGCGGCCGTAACCGAGCTGGGTGCACCACAGCCCGGACATGCCATCCAGGTATCGCTTGCCCTCGCTGTCCCACAGGTGCAGGCGCTCGCCACCTACGATCACCCGCGGCCCTTCGGCGTTCAGCGCCTTCTGGTCGAGGAAGGCATGGATGTGGTGCGCGGCGTCGGCTGCCTGGTAGTCACGGGTCTGGCGTTGCGGGGCGAAAGGCGCATTCATTGTTGGTTTTCCTTTGCGGTGGGGTGCACGGCAGCGGCGCTCAGCGCCGCTTGCCCATATAGCTTTCCAGCGGGTCCTTGCCCAGCACGCCCTGGGCATTGGCCAGCGCGTCGATGAACAGGGAAAACAGCTCGGACTGGGTGCCGATATCGAGCTTGGCGTAGACGTTCTTGCGGTGCGACTTGATGGTGTCTTCCGACACACCCAGGCGCTCGGCCAGCGACTTGGTCGAATGGCCGCGCAAGATCAGCTGGGCAATGCGGCATTCGCGCTCGGTCAGCAACGAGCTGCCGAAGTTGTTCAGCGCAGCGTGAATACGCTGCTCAAGGATGTTCTCGAAGCGCCCGGCACGGCTGTCGACGCCGGCAAAATGCTTGCCGAGTAGCGCCAGCACCCAGGGCGTGATGTGCCCGAAAAGTGCACGGGTTTGCGGGTCGAGCTTGTCGGTGAAAGCCAGCGACACGGCCAGGCTCTGGCCGGGGGCCAGCTGCAGGATGTAGTTGAGTTCGTCTGCCAGGTGCGAGTGGCGGTAGAACGACTGGTAGTACTCGCTGACCTCAAAATGGTCGGGTGCCACCTCGAACAGGCCGTAGCAGCCAGACCCCAGCTGCTCCACGCAAGCACCGTAGAACGGGTCGAGCAGGTAGAAACCCGACAGGTAGCGGCTGACGTTACCCTCGGGCTGCCAGGGCGCATTGTCGTCCTGCTCGAACAGCGCGCAGGGCATGCCGTGGTGCGGGTACAGGTACACCGTGGTGGCCTGGATCGGCCGGATCACGCCCAGTGCTGCAAACAGGTTGGCGGCGAAGCCAGGCCGGCCGATTGCCTCGGTGACCTTGGCCTGGTGCTCGAACCACTGTTCTGAAAGCAATTGGATAGTCACAGTCGGCCTGCCATATGGAGTAAGGCACCGCCGCCAGTGCGGTGCGTGGTTGGGCAGATACTCCCATGGCAGGGGAACCTGCGGAATCACCCTTTGGGGTGA
>NZ_DKJF01000092.1:0-20452 GCF_002454615.1 Pseudomonas sp. UBA6699 | reverse complement strand
TCACCCCAAAGGGTGATTCCGGGTGCTGGCGGGGTGTGGGAGCATCAACCCGCCCCAGCGCTGCGAGCCTTGCGCTCGACCTCCTTGCACGACACCCCGGTAACGAGCCTGCTCGCCTGCCGCGGTGGCCTGCATCCCTTTCCAGGAGTTAGCAATGCATACAACAACAAGTACAGCTCACCCCACCACCCCGCCCGCCACCGCGCAACCTGCCGCCAGCAGCGGGCGTTTGCGCCAGTCCATGAGCATGACCGCCCTGGTGCTGTTCGGCCTGGCATACATGGTGCCGCTGGCGGTCTTCACCACCTATGGGCTGGTCACCCAGATGACCAAGGGGCACCTGCCCACTGCCTACCTGCTGACCCTCGCCGCCATGCTGCTGACCGCCTACAGCTACGGCCGCATGGTCCAGGCCCACCCCTACTCCGGCTCGGTCTACACCTATACCCGCAAGGCCTTTGGCAGCCACATCGGTTTCATCACCGGCTGGACCCTGCTGCTCGACTACATTTTCCTGCCACTGCTCAGCTACCTGCTGATCGGCATCTACATGTCGGAATACTTCCCGGCCATTCATGCCTGGGTGTGGGTGGCAGGGTCCATCGCCCTGGTCACCTTCCTCAACCTGATCGGCATCGAGTCGATCACCCGCGTCAACTGGATCCTGGTGGTGACGCAACTGGTGTTCATCGTGGTTTTCGTCGGCCTGGCCGTGCTCAGGCTGAGCGGCCAGGCCGAACCCGTTTCGCTGTTGGCGCCGTTCCACCACGACGGTTTCAGCGTGCCGTTGGTGATGACCGGCGCGGCCGTACTGTGCCTGTCATTCCTGGGCTTCGATGCGGTCTCGACCATGGCCGAGGAAACCAGCAACCCGACCTACCGTATTCCGCTGGCGATCCTTGCCGTGTCCCTGATCGGCGGCTTGCTGTTCCTGGTGGTGTCGTACTGCGCACAACTGGTCTTCCCCGATTGGGGCAGCTTTGCCGACCCGGACTCGGCCTCGGTGGACGTCATGCGCCGGGTAGGCGGCGAACTGCTGGTCAGCGCATTCACCGCCACTTACGTGGCCGGCTGCTTCGCCTCGGCCATGGTGTCGCAAGCCAGCGTGTCACGGGTGCTGTTCGCGATGGGCCGAGACGGCGTGCTGCCGCGGGCGTTTGGCCAGCTTGCAACGAAAAAGCGCGTACCGGCCACCGCCATCCTGGTGGTCAGCCTGCTGTCGCTGATTGCCCTGGTCATTACCCTCGACACCGTGGCCAACATGATCAGTTTCGGCGCACTGTTCGCCTTTTCGGCGGTGAACCTGGCGGTGGTCAAGCACTACCTCATCGACCGCAAGCTGCGCGGTGCCGGTAATGTGGTGCTGTACGGCGCCATACCGGGGCTGGGTTTTCTCAGCACGCTGTGGCTGTGGAGTAGCCTGACCAGCCTGTCGTTCAGCATTGGCCTGTGCTGGATGGGCATGGGCCTGCTGGTACTGCTGGGGCTTACCCGGGCGTTTCGGGTCACGTTGCCGGCCAGGCCAGGCGAAACTCATTGATGAAATCCACGTGCGAGGCTTCAATAGGCACACCCGAAGCGGGAACCCAGTTCATCAAAGAAGCCACCCATGTACTCTTCCGAACGCCTCAAAGGCATTGACGTTTTCGTCGCCGTCGCTGACTTGGGCAGTTTCACGGCAGCTGCCGAGCGGCTCAACCTGACCAGCTCGGCCATCAGCAAGAGCGTGGCCCGGCTGGAGGCCCGCCTGGGCGCACGGCTGTTCAACCGCACCACGCGCAGCCTGTCGCTGAGTGAAGCGGGCGTGGTGTTCTATCGCACTTGCACCTCGGTCCTGGCCGACCTGGAAGAAGTCGAGCACACCCTGGCGGCCAGCGATGACCAACCCCATGGCAAAGTGCGGATCGAACTGCCCGCCTCTTACGGTCGCCTGCATGTGCTGCCGCTGATCCTCGACTTCATCCGCCTGCACCCGTTGCTGCAGCCGCATGTGTCGTTCTCCGACCGTTTCGTCGACCCGGTGCACGAGGGCATCGATATCGTGGTGCGCATCGGTGGCCCGGATGCCTGGCCGGCGGCGCTGGGCCACCAATACTTCGGTGCCCAGCGCCTGATGTTCTGTGCCGCCCCTGGCTACCTGGAAAAGCATGGCGTACCGCAACACGAGCGCGACCTGGAGCACCACCACTGCGTGGGTTATGGCCACACCGACGGCCTGGTCAGCCCGTGGTACTTCAAAGGCCGCCACCCCGGCGAAATGGAGCGGCGTACCGTGCAGCCGCGCATTGCCGTGGGCGATGGCGAAGGCGAAGTGGCAGCGGTGCTGGCCGGCCATGGCATCGGCCAGCTACCCACCTGGCTGACCCAGCAATACCTCGACCATGGGCGCCTGGTCGAAGTATTGCCGGCACTGGCCACCGACGGCTTGCCAATGAACCTGGTGTGGCTGAAAAGCCGCGAAGGGCTACCCAAGGTTCGCGCCTTGCTCGACTACCTGCTACCGCGCCTGGCGCCTCACGGCAGCCGCGCCTGCGCACCGGGCTGAGGCGCCAGCCGGCCCACCACGGGCACCAACGCCAGCGCCAGCAAGGCGATGCCAGCCGCCACGTAGCCCACGTAGCCGACCCCCAGGTGGGAAATGGTCATGCCACCCAGCACGGCCCCCAGGCCGATACCGGCGTTGGCCGCCGACACATTGGTGGTACCCGCCAGGGCTTGGGCATGGGTGACCGAACTCATCACCCGCACCTGGCTCACCGGGTACAGTGCCGTGTTGGCAATGCCCCACAGCGCCAGCGCCAGGCAGAACAGCACGGCCCCCTGGGCCAGCGGCACCAGCGCCGCCATGCCAATGGCCAACAGCACCAGGAACAGCGCGCTGGCCCTGAGCGGTGAGCGGTCCACGGCCCGCCCGCCGATCCAGTTGCCGAGCAAGCCGACCGCGCCAAAGCCCATCAGCCACCAGCCGGTATGCGCCGGGGCCACGCCCGCTACCCGCTGCAGCAGGTCGGCCAGGTAGGTGTAGCCCGTGAACATGGCCGTGAACACCACCACCGACAGCAGCACATTGGCTAGGAAAAAACGCTCTTTGAAAATGCGCGCCTGCTGCATGAAGTCAACTTTCGCCGTGCGCGCCACGTGCGGCATCCATACCCACATCGCCAGCGCCATCAGCAGCGACAACGCAGCCAGGATCCAGAATGCACCGCGCCACCCCACCACCGTTGCTGCCACGGTCCCCAACGGGATACCCAGCAACATCGCCGCCGAGATACCCAGGTAGACCTTGGCAATGGCCTGCCCGGCCCTGTCGCGCCCAGCCAGGTGGCCGGCGGTTTCACTGGCGGTGCCCCAGAACACCGGCAGCGCCAGTGCCGGTATCACCCTGGCGACGGCCAGCACCCAGAAACTGCCGGAGGCAGCAGCCAGCGCATTGGCTGCGGCGAAGACCAGCAAAATGCCGATGAACAGGCGCTTGCGGTCCAGGTGCGCCAACGCCGCCGTCAATAGCGGGCCGGCCAGCATCACGGTGAATGCGAACAGGGTGACCAACTGCCCCGCCAGCGATATGGAAATACCCAGGTCCTGGCTAAGCGCGGGCAGCAAGCCAACGATCAGAAATTCGGTGGTCACGATCAAAAAGGCTGAAAACGCCAGAATGGCAATGCTGATTGCAGCGTGCCGGCTGGGGGTGGCGACCCCAGGGCTTGGTTCGAAAGCGGACATCAAGACAGTCTCCAGAAATAAGGTCACCAGTCTATTGGTAAACTTAATTCGTATTTCTGGTGTTATTTCACTAATCGGATGACTCGATTTCATCAATCGAGCGCTGATGTATACAACTTTCAGGATTCCTGATTACATACGCGTTCGCCTACGACCTCGGTAATCGCCCAGGCGTATAGCGACGGGCTTAAGCCATGTCATTTACCGCTACCAAGAAAACCCTCCTCGTCAAAAACGCCCAACTGCTGGTCACCATGGACAGCGAACGCCGCGAAATCAAAAACGGCGGCCTGTACATCGAAGACAACCTGATCAAGCAAGTGGGCCCCAGCGATAGCCTGCCGCAGCACGCCGACGTGGTGCTGGACATGGCCGGCAAGGTGGTCATCCCGGGCCTGGTCAACACCCACCACCATATGTACCAGAGCCTGACCCGCGTGGTGCCGGCGGCTCAGGACGGTGAACTGTTCAACTGGCTGACCAACCTGTACCCGATCTGGGCTCGGCTGACCCCGGAAATGATCGCGGTGTCGACCCAGACCGCCATGGCCGAGCTGATGCTGTCCGGCTGTACCACCTCCAGCGACCACCTGTACATCTACCCCAACGGCTGCAAGCTAGACGACAGCATTCATGCTGCCAGCGAGATCGGCATGCGCTTCCATGCCGCGCGCGGCAGCATGAGCGTAGGGCAAAGCCAGGGCGGCCTGCCGCCAGATGCGGTGGTCGAGAAGGAAGCCGACATTCTCAAGGAGTCGCAGCGCCTGATCGAGGACTACCACGATGCCAGTCACGGGTCGATGCGCCGCATCGTCGTGGCGCCCTGCTCGCCGTTCTCGGTCAGCCGCGACCTGATGCGCGAAGCTGCGGTGTTGGCGCGCCAGTATGGCGTTTCGCTGCACACCCACCTCGCCGAGAACGTCAACGACATCGCCTACAGCCGTGAAAAATTCGGCATGACGCCCGCCGAGTATGCCGAAGACCTCGGCTGGGTCGGCCACGACGTCTGGCACGCCCACTGCGTACAGCTCGACCAGCATGGCATCGAGCTGTTCGCCCGTACCGGTACCGGGGTTGCCCACTGCCCTTGCTCGAACATGCGCCTGGCCTCCGGCATTGCCCCGGTGCGCAAGATGCGTGACCACGGCGTTGCGGTTGGCCTGGGCGTAGACGGTTCGGCCTCCAATGACGGCGCCAGCATGATCGGCGAAGTGCGCCAGGCCCTGCTGCTGCAGCGGATTGGCTTCGGCCCAGACGCCATGACCGCCCGTGAAGCGCTGGAAATAGCTACCCTGGGCGGCGCCAAAGTGCTCAACCGCAACGACATCGGCGCCCTGGCACCCGGCATGGTCGCCGACTTCGTCGCGTTCGACCTGGGCCATGTGGCTTACGCCGGCGGCCACCACGACCCGTTGGCCGCGCTGGTGTTCTGCACCCCGACCCAGGTTCACACCAGCGTCATCAATGGCCGGGTGGTGGTCAAGGACGGCCAGTTGGCCACGATCGACCTGCCACGGGTGCTGGAACGCCACAACCAGCTGGCCCTGCAATTGGTCAGCGGCGCCTGAACGCGACGGCAAGCCAGCCGTTTGCGCTGCACCCGCGTGCTGTGGGCTCGCCGGCGATGGGCTGCAACGCAGCCCGTTGCCTCAGTTGCGCAACACCTGGTCGCCGGCATTGGCCGGCAAACGCAGGGCGTCCAGCAGGGCCACACCGGCAATCAGTGCAAGGCCAAGCAACGCCCAGTGGAAGTCGGCAACGGTCAACCCGCTCTCGCCGCCACGCAGTTGCATGGCCACGCGCAACAGCAGCGCCACCACCGCCACCCCCAAGGCCATGGCCAGCTGGAAGCACATGCTGAACAGCGTCGATGCCTCGGCCATCTGCTGCTGCGGCACATCGGCAAACCCCACCGCGTTGTAGGTGGTGAACTGCATCGACCGTGACAGCCCGCCCATGAACAGCACCAGCGCCATCCAGTACCACGCCATGCCCTGCTGCAACCCCAGGCAGGCCAGGATGCAGGCCACGCCGACCAGGCCGTTGCCCAGCAACACGCGGCGAAAACCAAAGCACCGCAACAACCCGCTGGTGAACGGCTTCATCGCCAGGTTGCCGGCAAAGATCGCCAGCACCAAGAGGCCGGCGTCCAACGGTGGCAGGTCGAAGCCGACCTGCAACAGCAAAGGGATCAGAAACGGTAACGCGCTGATCGACAGGCGGAACAGGGTGCCGCCCACGATGCTGACCCTGAAGGTACGGATGGCCAGGGTGTGCAGGGGCAACAGGGGGGCCGGGTGGCGCCGACCGTGACGGATGGCCAATCCGGTCAGCACAGCCCCAAGCACTACCAGTACCAGCCCTGCCCCCAGGCTGTCGCCGGCCAGTGACCCGAGCAGCTCCAGGCCCACCAGCCAAGCCGCACAGGCCGAGCCCAACCAGACGAAGCCCAGCGTGTCGAAGCGGCGCGGCGCCTCGCAGCGGGTGTCGGGTATCAACAGCCAGACGGCGGCAAGGGCCAGCAAACCGAGGGGAATGTTCAGGTAGAAGATCCACGGCCACGACCCGTGCGTGACGATCAGGCCACCGAGCGGCGGGCCCAGTACCGGTGCCACCAGGCCCGGCCAGGTGATGACCGCGAGCTGCTTCACCAGGTCTTTTTTCTCGGTGGTGCGCAACACCACCAACCGCCCCACCGGAACCATCAGGGCGCCGCCGATGCCCTGCAACACCCGTGCAGCCACAAAGGCTTCCAGGCTGGCGGCCAGCCCACACAGCAACGAAGCGGCAGTGAACAAGGCGATAGCCCCGGCGAACACCTGGCGCGGGCCAAAGCGCTCGGCGAGCCAGCCACTGAGCGGGATGAACACCGCCACGGCCAGCAGGTAGGCACTGATACCGATGTTCAGGCTGACCGCGCTCTGGCTGAAGTCGCTGGCCATTTGCGGCAGCGCGGTGGCAATGACGGTGGCGTCCAGGTTTTCCATGAAGAACGTGATGGCCACCAGCAAGGCAATGCAGGTGGTCTGGCGCGAGCGCTGGGCGGCTGCCGGGTGGGCCAGGGTGCCAGGGCGTTGCGTTGGCGGCCCGGTCATGGGCAACCGAGTCGCCGTTCGTGGGCGCGGAGCTGCACGGGCACGTTGGCAACCATAGGCCTACTCCAGCGGGATGGTCAGGCGATCGATCACGGCACCGGTTTCGGGGCGCATCCCGCGCCACCAGGCAAACGCCTCTGCCGCCTGCTCGACCAGCATGCCCACACCATCGGCCAGGCGCGCCACACCTTGTTCACGGGCCAGGCGCAGGAATGGCGTGAGGCCTTTGCCATAAGCCAGTTCGTAGGCCAGCCGGGCCTGGGCCAGGGCCCCGGCCGGCAGCGGTGGCAACTCACCGACCAGGCTGGCAGAGGTGGCGTTGACCACGATATCGAAAGCCTGCCCCGGCAGTTCTTCGTACCGGCTGATTCGCAGCCGCGGGTGATTCAGCTCATTGCGCAGCGCCACCGCCTTGGCCATGTCGCGGTTGGCGATCACCAGCTCGGCAGGGCCGGCGTGCAGGAACGGCAGCAGCGCCCCACGCACCGCGCCACCCGCCCCCAGTACCAGCACACGACGCGCATGCAGCGGCTCCCCGAGGTTGACCTCGATATCGCGCAGCAGGCCAATACCATCGAAGTTCTCTGCCACGATGCCGCCGTTCTCGAACTTCAGGGCGTTGGCTGCCCGGGCCAGTTGCGCTCGTTCGCTGCAGCGCTCGGCCAGTTCGAAGGCGCGCAGCTTGAACGGTGCCGTGATGTTCATGCCCAGCCCACCCTCACCGCGGAACGCCAGCACCTGGGCCTCGAAGCCCTCCAGCGACCCCTCGATTGCGCCATATTCCAGCTGCTGGCCACAGGCTTGAGCGAACAGCCCGTGGATCAGCGGAGACTTGGTGTGGTTGATCGGTCGGCCGATCACTGCATAGCGGTCGCTCATCGTGCCTCTCCATGGGTGAACAGCACCCCGTCTGCCTGCATGGCGGTGATTTCTTCGGCGCTGAAGCCAAGCCCGGCGGCGACTTCGGCGTTGTGCTGGCCCAGGTCCGGGGCCACCTGGTGGATGGTGGTGTCGCAGTCGGAAAAACGGAACGGCAGGTTGGGCAGGCGCAGTGTGCCATAGCGCGGGTGATGCTGTTCGACGACCATGTTGCGCGCCTGAATCTGCGGGTCGGCCAGCACCTCGTCGATGCGCTGTACCTTGGCGCTGGGCACGTCGATGGCATCGAGCAAGGCCAGGATAGCCGCCACTGGCCGCGCGCCCACCCAATCGCGCACCACCGCCAGAATTGCCTCGCGGTGGGCATTGCGGCCATTCACACTGTGGTAGCGGCTGTCGCTGGCAAAACCTGCCGGGCCACCATTGGCTTCAAGCATGGCGGCAAAGCGCCGCCAGGCGTCATCGACCTGGGCAGCGATCACCAGGTCGCCGTCGGCGGCACGGAACACCCCATACAACGTCGAGGTGGGCATGTCATGGCCGGTCTGCTCGGGCAGTACGGTGCCGTTGGACAGCGTGAAGCACTGCACCGCGTACTCATGCATCGACACCAACGTGTCGTACAAGGCCATGTCGATGTGCTGGCCACGGCCACTGCTGACGCGCCCCAGCAAGGCGGCATTGATGGCTGCCACGGCGTGGATGCCGGTGTACATGTCGCCCAGCGAAATGCGCAGCAACGGCGGTGCTTCGCCCGGTACGCCAACCATCTGCATGATCCCGCTCTTGGCCTCGGCAATCAGCCCGAAGCCGGCGCGGTGTGCATCCGGCCCCGTGTGGCCATAGGCGGAAATGGAGCAGTACACCAACCGCGGGTTGCGCGTCGCCAGCTCGGCATAGCCCAACCCCAGCTTGTCCAGCGCGCCCGGCCGGTAGTTTTCGATGAACACGTCGGCCGAATCGGTCAGGCGCTGCATGAAGGCCTTGCCGCGTGGGTCCTTCATGTTGACGCTGACGCCCTGCTTGCCCATGTTCAGTTGCAGGAAGTAACCGCTTTGCTGGTCATCCAGGGTGAACGCGTGCTGGCGACCGGCGTCGCCGCTGCCTGGCCGTTCAACCTTGATCACCTCGGCGCCCAGCGCCGCCAGGCAACGCCCTACATAAGGCCCGGCAAGAAAATGGCTGTAGTCGATGACGCGGATACCCGCCAATGGCAATGCCTGGCTCATGCTGCCCCCTTGCACGGCACCATCAGCCGGTGCTCACCGCGTTGCACGACCTGGCCGTGCTGGTTGATCAGCTCCGACGGCAGGACCACGATGCCCCAACCCGGGCGGCTTTTACTCAGGCGCATCGCGCCAACGCGCATGCGCACATGCAGCACATCGTCGACCTTGATCGGCAACACGAAATCCCAGGTCCAGCCCAGTGACATGCCCGGCACGAAGCGGTAATCGCATTGGGTCTTCAAGCCATCGGCGATCGACAGGCCGAACAGGCCGTGGGCAACCAGGCAGCCAAAGTGGCTGGCATTGGCATACGCCTCATCGACATGCACCGGGGTATGGTCACCGGTCAGGTCGGCATAGGCCAGGATGCGTTCGCGGGTGACGGTGTAGCTCGGGCTGATGCATTCATCGCCCTCGCGGGCGTCGTCCCAGTACTTTTCAGTCACGCTCATGGCTGCACCTGCGCACGTGGGTTGATAGCCAGTGCCTGGGCGACCGTCGCCTTGGGCAATGCCTGGATGAACTCCACGGCCAGGCCGTCGGGCAAGCGCAGCCAGTTGCGGCCCTGCGGCATTGCACTGACGCCGAAACGCTGTGCTGCCGCCAGCACCGCTTCCAGGTCTTCGCACATGATCCCCAGGTGCGCCATGCGCCCTTCAGGCCCTGCAAAGTCGGGCTGGTGGATGAACTGCAGGCCGCCGAGGGTCCAGTACTGGGTCGGCTGCTCGGGGTCACCCTGCGACTCGCGCAGAGTCATGCCGCACACCTCGCTGAAAAAGCGGATATGCCAGTTGATGTCACGCACCCAGAAGGCGACGTGTTCGAGGTAGGCTTTCGGCTGGCTCATGGGTTGTCCTTGTTCTGCTGGTCGGCCATCGCGCGTTCGATGCCTTTGATACACGCCACCAGGGTGGCGTTGACGGGTGTGGCGACGCCGTGGCGCTGGCCCCAGCGCACGACGGAACCGTTGATGAAGTCAATTTCAGTGATCGAGCCTTTTTCCAGGCTCTGCAGCATTGAGGTGCGAAAGCTCGCCGGCAGGCCTTCGGCGGCCAACTGCCAGGCTGCCTCGGGGTTGGTCAGGCTCAGGCGGATACCGGCGCGCTCGGCCACCGCGATCGCTTCGGCAACGGCCGCCTTGGCGGTGCTCGCCAGCAGCGGCTCGCTGTACAGCTGGCCATAGCTGAGCCTGGTGATGGCGCTGAGCGCACCGGTGGCGACGTTGACCAGCAGCTTGTCCCACATGGTGCCGAGGATGTTGTCGCTGACCGTGGTGGCCAGGCCGGCACCGTTGAATACCTCGGCGATAGCCTGCACGCGGGCGCTGCGCTGCCCGTCCAGTTCACCGATGTAGGTCTGCTTGCCGGCCACCCCGGCGCGGATCGCCCCCGGCGCCAGCAGCACGCCGCCGACATAGGTCTTGCCAGCCAGTACCCGCTCGCGCCCGGCCGCCTGCGCCAGGATATCTTCGTGCCCCAGGCCGTTCTGCAGTGACAGCAGCAGCGTTTGCGGGCCCAGAAGCGCCGTGGCCCCGGCGATCGCCTCGGCGGTGTGGAACGACTTCACCAAGACCACCACCAGGTCGGCCACCCCCACCTCATCGGCACACGTCGCCGCATGCACGCGGACTTGGCGCTGGCCGAGCTCATCCTGCACCTGCAGGCCGTGCTGGTTGATGGCCTCGACATGGGCACGGCCTCGGTTGAGCAGCCAGGTTTCATGCCCGGCTTCGTTCAAGGCCGCGCCGATGGCGCAGCCCAGGGCGCCGGCACCCAAAATGCAGATTTTCAAATCGCAGACCTCCGTGGTTTGCGATCACCTTATGCAGCCACGCTTATTAGCGCTATACAATGCAGCAAATAGCCCCATTGAGATTTGCAATAATGACCACTCCCCCGGTACTGCCCGAACCCAAGCTGCTGCAACTGTTCGATGTGCTCTACCACTGCCGTAGCGTTACCCGCGCCGCTGAACAGCTGGGGCAGAGCCAGCCGACCATCAGCATCTGGCTGGGCCGCCTGCGCGAACAACTGAACGACCCGCTGTTCGTGCGCACCCCTGGGGGCATGGCGCCCACCCCACGCGCCGACCAGTTGATCGGGCCGTGCCGCGAAGTCCTCGAGTCACTGCGCCGGCTGGCGGCCTGGGAACCGCAGTTCCAACCCGCTACCGCACAACGGCGCTTTCGCCTGTGTGTGAGCGACGCCAGCCACATCACCTTGCTGCCCAGCATCCTCAACCACGTGCGCAGCCACGCGCCCGGCATTCGCCTGGAGGCGGTACGCATCGATGGCAACAGCGAAAGCGCGCTGGAATCGGGTGAAGCTGACCTGGCGATCGGCTTCGTACCGTGGCTGGGCGGTGGCATGTACCAGCAAGTGCTGTTCGACCAGGACTGGGTGTGCCTGAGCGCGCGCGGGCACCCGCGCCTGGCCGGCGGCCTGAGCATGGCCTGCTACCACGCCGAAGGCCATGTGCAGATCAGCGCCGGCACCGGCCAGAAGCTGCTGGAAACGGCACTGGCGCGGGCCGGCATCGAGCGCCGCATCGTGCTGGAGCTACCGGCGTTCCTGGGCCTGGGCATGATCCTCGGGAGCACCGACCTGATCGCCACCCTGCCCCGCCATATCGGCCAGACGTTGGCCGACATGCATGATTTGCAGGTGCACGACTGCCCGTTCGCGGTCGAGGGTTTCACGGTCAAGCAGCACTGGCACGCCCGCTACCACCAGGACGGGGGTAACCGCTGGTTGCGCGCAGTGGTCCATGGGCTGTTCGCCCGCGACGGCTCAGCCGGCTCGCGCAAGGGCTCCAGCCGGGCAGGCGCCTGACACCGCGCAACGCTTGCTGCTGGCCGAGGTGGCAAGCATGATGGGCGCATTACGTTCATGCCACGGATATGCCGATGACCGCAGCACCCCCCTCTGTTTCGCAGCCAGGCCGCTGCCAACGCTTGAAAGCGGCCAGCAGCCGCGACCATGACAGCGTCGATCAGCTGGTCATGGCGGCACGGCCGTTTGAGAGCCGCGAGCGCTACGGCCGGTTCCTGCAGGTGCAGCATGGTTTTCATGGCAGCTTGCTGGCGTTGTATCAGGACCCGCAGCTCAACCGGCAACTACCGGGGCTGTCGGCCTTGTCACGGTTTGCCGCGGTGCAGGCCGACCTGCTGGACCTGGGCCTGCCCGCGCCACCGCCACCACCTTCGGTGTGCGCCAGCCCGGCGCAGGCGTTGGGCTGGCTGTATTGCAGCGAGGGGTCGAACCTGGGGGCTGCGTTTCTGTTCAAGTACACTCAACGCCTGGGCCTGGGTGAAGACCAGGGCGCCAGCCACCTGGCCCCGCACCCTGATGGCCGTGCGCTGCATTGGCGTGAGTTTGTGGCCCGTGTGGACGCCCTGGCGCTGGATGAACAGCAAGAGGCCGAGGCGATAAACGGCGCAATCGCTGCGTTCGAGCATTACCGCAGCCACCTGCGCGCAGTGTTTGCCGAACGCTGATCCGGTTTGGGCCGGGCGGGTTGCTTGCCGCATAATTGTACAAGTTATTGCTACAGCGAACTTTTTCCTGGTTGCTGGTCTATGAGGGTGGCACAGAACGGTCACGGCAGGCGAAGCAGCTTGCCTCACCGCTGGCCTGATAGCTCAATTGTGATCAGAGGTGGGCTTCGCTCATGAAAATACAAGTCGCCAGGTGGATGCTGTTCGGTCTGTTCTCGCTTGCAGCAGCGGGCACGGCTTCGGCCCTGCCACTGAAACCGGCCGAGGTGGCGGCCCCGGCCGTTCAGCCAGCGTTGCCTGCGGCCAGCAACCCTTGGTCGAGCGTGGCCAATGCCGCCGCTGTTCAGCCGGCGCCCCTGCTGGCCCATGATGACCACCGCTGGCACGACCACAGGGGGGACTGGCGCCGCGAGCAGTGGCGCCGCGAGCAGGCCCGGCGCGACTGGGAGCGGCGACGTGACTGGGAACGCCGCCGGGATTGGGAGCGCCGCCATGAGCGGGCGATGCACCAACGCCACTATGACGAACACCGGCACTACCGCCGCTGAAGCCGACACACCGGCTGCTGGCGCTTCAGTCAGCCTGGGGTGGGGCCGCCTCCACCCCTTCTGTTTCCAGCTTCAAACGGTCAGCCTTGCAGATGTACCTGGGCTTGCGCGGCGCGAGTTTGGCGCTGGCTTTCTTCTGGTGCGCCTGCAACAGCTGCTTGATCTTCTTACGACGGTTCATGGTCCACACGGCCTTTGAGTACGGTTTAGCTGCCGCCATCATACCCGTGCAAGCAACCCGCTGCGCACGGCTGCTGCGCAGCGGGCTACGACCAAGGCCCGATGGCTGCTCGCCTTGACGTTATTTTCACAGTCCACAGATTAGCGTCACGTCCTTTCCGGCCACGCACACAGTTGCGGGCTACCAAGGTACGACGAGGCACACGTGTCACACACCACTTCCCCTTCCCGCGTGGACTGGGCCGGCCTGGGCTGGCTCTTGCTGTTCTTCTGGTATTTCTCTGGCGTCACCCAGGCATTGCTGCTGTTCAGTGGCACTACCGGTTTCTCGGGTTTCCGTGATGCGTTTTTCCTCAGTAGCCTGTGGCTGGCCCCAGTGCTGCTGCTGCCCCGCCTTACCCGCGCCACTGCGGCGCTCATCGGCCTGCTGCTGTGGGCTGCTTCGCTGGTTGGCCTGAGCTATTTCGGCATTTATCGCCAGGAGTTCTCGCAGAGCGTCATCTTCGTGATGTTCGAGTCCAACACCGCCGAGGCCGGTGAGTACTTCAGCCAGTACTTCAGTGCCTGGCTGGGCCTGGCGTTGCTGCTGTACACCGTGGGGGCAGTATTGCTGTGGCGCCGCTTGCGCCCGGTCTACCTGCCGCTGCGCAGCCGCCTGCCAGTGGTGGTGCTGTTGCTGGCAGCCAACCTGGTGCTGCCGTTCTACAAGCAAATGGTCACCCAGGAGCGCAATTTTGCCGATGCGCTGGAAAAGGTACAGCAGCGCATGGAACCTGCAGTGCCTTGGCAATTGCTGGTCGGCTACCGCCAGTACCGCCAGCAACTGGACAACATGCAGGCGCTGCTGGCGCAGAATGCTGCCCTGCCGCCCCTACAGAACCTGCGTGACAACAGCGGTTCGGCACCGCGCACGCTGGTTCTGGTGCTGGGTGAATCGACCACCCGCGAGCATATGCACCTGTATGGCTACAACCGTGACACCACCCCCAACCTCGACGCGCTGGCTGCCAACGACAAAGGGCTGACCGTATTCCGCGATGTGGTGTCACCCCGCCCCTACACCATCGAAGTGATGCAGCAGATTCTGACCTTCGGCGATGAGCAGGCCCCGGACCGGTTCCTCACCGACCCATCGCTGATCAACCTGATGAAACAGGCAGGCTACAAGACCTTCTGGATCACCAACCAGCAAACCATGACCAAGCGCAACACCATGCTCACCACCTTCTCGCAGCAGACGGACGTGCCGGTGTACCTGAACAACCAGCGCAACCAGAATGCCAGCCAGTACGATGACGTGGTGCTCGCACCGTTCGAGAAGGCCCTGCAAGACCCGGCCCCCAACAAGTTCATCATCGTGCACCTGCTGGGCACCCACATGGACTACCGCTACCGCTACCCGGACGCCTATGCCCACTTCACCGACAAGCAGGGCGCACCGAGTGCGCTGACCGATGACCAGGTGCAAACCTACAATTTCTACGACAACGCAGTGCGCTACAACGACTTCGTGGTGTCGAGCCTGATCAAGCGCTACGCTGCCGGCAGCCCGAATGGCTTCCTGGTCTACCTGTCCGACCATGGTGAGGACGTATACAGTTCTGGTAACCACGACCGGCTGGGGCGCAACGAAAGCGCGCCGACCCGGCCGATGTACACCATCCCGTTCCTGGTGTGGACCTCACCCAGCTGGCAGGCCCAGCACCCGCGGGACCTGCAGGCGATGGCCAAGCGCCCGTACAGCAGCTCGCACCTGATCCATACGCTGTCGGACCTTGCCGGTTTGAGCTACGACGGCTTCGAGCCGGCCAAGAGCCTGGTGAGCGCGCAATTCGTGGCGGCACCGCGCTGGATCGGCGACCCCTACCGCAAAGATGGCTTGCACCCGTTCGATCAACTGCCTGGGGGCAAGGTAATGGGGGAGCAGCAGACTGCCAGCCGCGACACTGGAGAGTAAGGCAAGCCCCTAGCGCTGCGCTGCGGGGCGCGCTGCACGGCGCGCCAGCAGCGCGTAACCCAGGCCCAGCACGCCCAGCGCCAGTACCACCAGCAGCCCCATGAGCTCGCGGCTGTAGCGGGCCACGGTTGCCGGGAAGCCGATCACTTCGTGATACACCTGCACATTGGCTGCGCCGTCGGCATGGGTAATGCTGACGCCGCCCTGGCGAATCTGGGAATAATCGGCGTCGAAATACACCCACACCTTGCACCGGCTACCCGGCTCGATGACAGGGATGTCGACTTGCGCGGTAGCCTGCTCCAGCAGTGTGTCGTTGCCAGCAGCATCGCGCACCTGCACCAGGCCTTTGCCTGGCAGGCGCACTTTGACCTGGCGCACCGGCGCATCGCCACTGTTGTGCAGCTCGATGAGCAAGCCGGTACGGTGGTCCACCAACCCCGCCTCGAACGGTTTGGCGAACAGCTGGGCGTACGGCAACTGAGCCAGTTCGACCAGGCGCTCGACCTGATCGTGGCTCAACTGCCCCTGGCTGATGCTGTTGATGCGCCCCTGCAACTGCTCATACTTGAGCTGGTCGCTGGCTTTGCTGATGCGCTCGCTGAACTGGCCAGGATAGGTGAGGTAGGCATACGTCAGTGACGCTTCCAGCCGCGGGTTGCCCCTGAACAACGCGTAGGCGGCCGACAGGACCATCAGGCCAACCAGCACCGCGACCAGGAGCTTCCCCACCTTGTCCCAACTCAATGCGAACCTCCTTTTGAAATGATGCAGACGATTCAAACCGCCCAAGGGTGCCAAGTTCATGGCCCCCAGGCAACCCTGTCTACTCGATGCCCTCCTTCTCGCGCGCCTGGCGCATCTGCAGCAGCTGGCCATCGACCAGTGCCTTGGCCATGCCCGCCAGGTAGAACGTGGCCTTGATCATCACCTTGCGGTCACTTGGCCGGTCGATGGCCTTGCGCGTGATTTCAGTAATGCAGCCCATGATGGCCGAGGCTTCCGTCAGCGCGGTTCGTATCGGCAACTGCGGTCGCATGTGCACCAGTTCGGCATCGGGGTGGCCGAAGCGGCTGGCCGCCGCCACCACATTGAGCGTGTTGTTGTCTTCGGGGGTGTCGTTTTCCATGTTCATTCCTCGGGGGGTTGAGCGTGCCGAGACTAGGCGGCGGCCTGGGCCACCACAATGACTTGAGCCTGGAACGGCTCATTTTCGGAAATGCCCTACAAAGTTACCGTGCAGCCCCCCCTTGCACCCCGCCCCTTGACCGAGACCGGGCAGTGGCGGACGATCAATCACCCCCACTCAGGACGAACATCATGCTACGGATATTGGGCAGAGCCTCTTCCATCAACGTGCGAAAAGTCCTGTGGGCCTGTGCCGAATTCGAGGTCGCCTTCGAGCGCGAAGACTGGGGTACGGGCTTCAAGGCCACCGACACCGCGCAATTCCTGGCGCTGAACCCCAACGCCATGGTTCCGGTGATCCAGGATGGCGACTTCACCCTGTGGGAGTCCAACAGCATCATCCGCTACCTGGCCAACCGCTATGGCGCCACCGCGTTCTACCCCGGCGAAGCACAGGCACGGGCCAGGATCGACCAGTGGATCGATTGGCAGGCGTCAGACTTGAACCGCGCCTGGAGCTACGCCTTCATGTCGCTGGTCAGGCATTCGCCCGCCCACCAGGACCCTGTGGCGCTGGCGGCGGGTTGTGCGGACTGGGCGCGTTACATGCACATCCTCGACCGGCAACTGGCCGCTACCGGCGCCTACGTGGCCGGTGCCCAGTTCACCCTGGCCGATATTCCTATCGGCCTGTCGGTCAACCGCTGGTTCGAAACGCCGTTCGAGCACCCGCACCTACCGGCTGTGCGCGATTACTACGAGCGCCTGAGCGAGCGCCCGGCTTACCACCTGCATGGCCGTAACGGCACCCCGTAAAGCCCCCGGCGCGGTCAGCCTGGCACATTGCACTGTGCCATGGCCGCCGCCCGGCCACGCCAGGCAAACAGCAGTACCAACACCAGGCCCAGCGCCGCCATCGCCGCCCCTGCCAGGGCAATCGCCGCGTAGCCCAACCCCACGTTGATCACCGCGCCGCCCAGCGCCGCGCCGATCGCATTCCCCAGGTTGAATGCACCGATGTTCACCGCCGAGGCCAGGTTGGGGGCATCCTTGGCCGCTTCCATCACGCGCATCTGCAGCGGTGGCACCAAGGCGAAGCTGGCCGCACCCCAGACCAGGATCGCCAGTGCCGTGGGCAGTGGCCAGTCCAGCACCAGCGGGAACACCAGCAGCACGGCAATCAGCACCGCCAACGACAGGATCAAGGTGCGCTCGACCGAGCGGTCCGCTGCCTTGCCGCCCCACACGTTGCCCAAGGTCAGGCCGACACCGAACAGCACCAGCATGGCGGTGACGAAGGTGGTGGACGCGCCAGCTTCGTTCTGCAGGATCGGCGCAATGTAGGTGAACACCGTGAACATGGCGCTGGAGCCCACCACGGTCAGCAACAACGCCGCCAGCACCGGCCCCCGCACGAGCACGCGGATTTCGGCCATGGCCCCGTCGCCTTTGGGCGAAGGTACGTTCGGCAGTGCATACCACAGCGTGGTCATCGCGATCAGGCCAAGCCCGGCGATGCCCCAGAACGCCGTGCGCCAGCCCAGCATTTCACCAAACCAGGTGGCCAGCGGCACCCCGCCGATGGTGGCCAGTGTAAGGCCCATGAACATCGCTGCCACCGCCCCGGCGCGCTTCTCGGGCGGTACCACGCTGGCGGCGACGATCGAGCCGATGCCAAAGAACGCGCCGTGGTTAAGTGACGTGACCACGCGGGCAACCAGCAGACTGGCGTAGTCACTGGCCAGTGCCGACATCAGGTTGCCCAGGGTGAAGATCGCCATCAGGCCGATCAACAGGTAACGCCGCGGGATCCTTACCGTGGCCAGGGTCATCAGCGGTGCGCCGATCAGCACACCGAGGGCATAGGCACTGACCAACAGCCCGGCAGCAGGTATGGAAACGCCAAGGTCAGTGGCGATACTGGGCAACATGCCCATGGGGGCAAACTCGGTGACACCGATGCCGAAGGCACCGATGGCAAGTGCGACCAGAGGTGGATTGATACGCATGGCAAAAACTCCTTAGCTATGCGGCAAATGCTACGATCTGCTTCCCTGGCGCACTAGACAGCCTTTTTGCCAATCACCTTTGCTTGCGAGGCACAAATGGACTTCAGCGGTAGATCCGGTGAAATGGCGGTTTTCGCCAAGGTGGTGGACGCGGGCAGCCTGTCTGCCGCCGCCCGCGCCTTGAACCTGACCCCTTCGGCGGTCAGCCGCATTCTCGCCCGCACCGAGCAGCGCCTGGGCACCCGCCTGCTGCTGCGCACCACCCGGGCCCTGACCTTGACCCCCGAGGGCGAGGCATACCTGCGCGGCGCGCGGCGGGTGCTGGCCGACCTGCAGGAAGTCGAGGATGCGATCGCCGACCAGGGCGTGCCGCGCGGGCGCTTGCGCATCAGCGCCGCGCAAGGGCATGCCCGCTTGACCGTGGTGCCGCTGCTGGCGGCGTTCAGCGCGCGTTACCCGCAGGTACTGGTCGACCTGACCATCAGCGACGAGGTGGCCGACATTCACGCCGGCCAGGCCGACGTTGCGCTGCGCTTTGGCCACCTGCCCGACAGCTCGCTCAGCGCCCGCCCAATTGGCGAAACCGGCCAGGTGGTCGTGGCCTCGCCCGAGTACCTGGCGCGCTGCGGTACGCCGCTGGTGCCTGAAGACCTGGCCGGCCACAACTGCCTGCACTTCAACTTTCGCCGGGCCGTAGCAGACTGGCCGTTCCGCCGCGACGGCGAGGTCTTTGCGTTGAAGGTGCGGGGCAACATCGAATGCAGCAGCGGCGAAGCACTGGCACAGCTGGCCAGGCTGGGTGCAGGCGTGGCCCGCATCGGCACCTTCACGGTGGCCGATGACCTGGCCAGCGGGCGCCTGCTTCCGATGCTGGAAGCCTACAATCCTGACGACCGCGAGCCGATCCATGCCGTGTTCGTGGGCGGGCCGTCGATGCCGGCGCGGGTGCGGGTGTTCGTGGATTTTCTGGTGGAGCAGCTATCACCCCCCTTTGTAGGCACTTGAACGCAGGTCAGGTTGGGGTATCGTGGGTCCCCCATAGTACTGCCAGGGCTCGACCACCATGCGCATTGTCATCCCCGACGACTATCAGGACGTGATCCGTACCCTCGACTGCTTCAGTCGCCTGCACGGGCACGATGTCCACGTACTGCATGCCCCCCAGCCAGCGACGCTCGAGCAATTGGCGGCACGCTTTGCCGACGCTGACGCGCTGGTACTGACCCGCGAACGCACCCGCATCGACGCCGCCCTGCTCGATCGCCTGCCAAGCCTCAAGCTGATCAGCCAGACCGGCAAGGTCTCCAGCCACCTCGACCTGGCCGCCTGTACCGCCCGGGGCATCGTGGTGACCGAGGGCCGGGGCTCGCCAGTCGCCCCAGCGGAGCTGGCCTGGGCGCTGATACTCAATGCCCGCCGCCAACTGGTGCCTGCCATCGATGCCTTCCGCCAAGGCCACTGGCAAGTCAACCTGGGGCAGGCACTGGCTGGCCAGGTGCTGGGTATCTGGGGCTACGGCAAGATCGGCCAACGCCTGGCCCGCTATGCGCAGGCGTTCGACATGCCGGTGCTGGTGTGGGGCAGCGACAGCAGCCGGGCCGCCGCCGCGGCGGATGGCCACCGGGCCGCGGCGTCACGCGAGGCGTTTTTTGCCGAAGCGGATGTTGTCAGCCTGAACCTGCGCCTGTCCGAGCAAACCCGGCACCGGGTGACGTTGGACGACCTGACACGCATGAAGGAGGACGCCCTGCTGGTGAACGTGAGCCGCGCGGAACTGATTGCGCCAGGGGCGTTGCTGCAAGCACTGGATACAGGCCGGCCAGGTTATGCGGCGGTGGATGTGTACGAGCAGGAGCCGGTGCTCGACCCCGGCCACCCCCTGCTGCGCCACCCGCGTGTGCTGGCCACGCCCCACCTGGGGTATGTGGAAAAGACCGGCTACGAGCTGTATTTCGGTGATGCCTTTGACAATGTGCTGGCGTTTTTCGGGGGGGCACCGCAGAACGTGGCCAACCCGCAGGTACTGGCGGCAGGGAACTGAGTGTTTGCCAGCAGATATGCAGCGCCTGTGAGATCGAGCGCCGCCCGCGCGGCGCAATCGCGAGCTGCGCTCGCTCCTACGTCTGTTTCGGGCCAGTAACCCCTGTGCCAGATGCGCGCGGCCGCCTTGTTCGTACGACGCGACTTTGAGGCATGCGCCAAGAG
>NZ_DKJF01000094.1:0-32710 GCF_002454615.1 Pseudomonas sp. UBA6699 | reverse complement strand
TACGTTTGTTTCGGGCCAATTATGCCTGTGGGATTTGCGCGCGAACCTTTTGGCGCATGCCTCAATGTCGCGCCGTATGAACCAGGCGGTCGCGCGCACCTGGCACAGGGGTTACTGGCCAGAAACAAACGTAGGAGCGAGCGCAGCTCGCGATGCGCCGCGCGGGCGGCGCTCGTTCTCACAGGCACTGAAGATGTAGCGGCTACCCTTGCCAACGATAGGGCCATTGGAAACACCCCATCACTCAGCCTTCTGCTGCGCTACCTTCAACTCCTTGATCCGCTGGTCAATCAGCTGACACTTGTCGGGCAAGTCTTGGCTCGCCGTCCTCAGGTCCATCCCCTGCAGCTCTTCATTGATTTCCTTCGCCTTTTGCGGGTTCTGCTCGGTCACTTGGGTGACCAGCCCGGCCAGCTCTTCACGTTTCTGCGTCGCTTCTTCCGGTGTGCAGGCCCAGGCGGGGCTGGCGCACAGCAAAGCGGTGGCGCAGCCCATAATGGATAGCAGCTGTTTCATCCTTCCTCCCTCCAGCAATGGTTATGCACGGTGGAAGCTTGTGGGGGCTGGGAAGTTCAGTGCTCACGATCAGTGGGTCTTTCATGATGGAAGCATTCTGTTTCTGAAATGCCGCCACCAACGGTGCTGCGCCTCTTCTGACAAATGTATCGAGGTCGGGTACTACCCAGATCACTGGAGAGGCAGTGGGTCAGCCTGCGATGTGAGGACGCGCTGTCATGTGTATACCCAATGCTTTCATCACGGTCAGGAACGATTTGAGGGTTGGGTTGCCATGCTCGCTGAACGACCGGTAAAGCTGTTCACGAGATAGCCCTGTGTCTTTTGCCAGCTCGCTCATGCCTTTGGCACGCGCTACTACGCCGACAGCTTTGGCGACATAGCTGGCATCCCCGGTCTCCAGGGCGTCAGTCATGAACACGGCGATTGCTTCAGGAGTGGTGAGGTATTCGGCGGGATCGAATTCAGAGAAGGTTTGTGTCATTTTGCATCCTCCACGAACGCAGAATATGGTGGGCTGCTTTGATGTCCCGTTGTTGGCTGCTTTTATCGCCGCCGCACAAAAGAATGACGAACGTCTGCCCGCCTGGTGGAAATATACGCGGTAGCCGGGCCCATAGTGGACCCTGAGTTCACTGACGCCGTGGCCAACCGGTGATACATCGCCAGGCAGGCCCTCCATCAATCGGTTGATCCGAGCACTGATTCGCGTTCTGGCGCTAACATCCCGGAGCCCGCTCACCCAATGTCTGAAACTGCTGGATTCGATTTCTTTCATCGAATGAATGTAGTTTATAAACTACAGACGACTCGCCAGCAAATGGTTTCTGCGTATTGCGCAATGGCTCGCTTCGCAACTGCCATTTGCATCCATTCTCATTTTTCTCGGAACACCGCGTCTCAGCCCCGAGTCCCAACCTGTGTAACCCTTTCGTCCACAGCAGGAGCCCGTAGCCATGAGCACCACCTACGACTGGGACCTGATCGAACGCTTGCTGCACGAGGTGCAGAACGGCGCCGGTCACAGCTTCACGCCACGCCCCTACGCCGAGCAGCACGCTGCCGCGCTGGCCGCCAAAGGTGAGCCGGTGTGTGACCTGGATCACTTGAAAACCCGTGCCTGTGAATATGAAAAGCTGTTGTTCGAGCGTGGCTATATCGAAAGCCGGCCTGAGGAAGACGGTGGCAACGGCGAGAACTTCGTGCTGACCGAGCGCGGCTCGCGGCTGATGAGCCTGATCGACAGCAGCATCCCTGGCTTCGAGCACCCGCGCCAGGTGTTGGACGAGCAGGTAGATGCGCTGGACGAGACCACCTTCGAACAGGTGTCGGCAAAAGCGCAAATCGCTTGAGGTCGTTTTGAGGCTGGCATGGGTGGTCATGAAAACCCGATAATCGGTAGCTTCTGAACGCTGCCGAGTTGCTGCCCATGCCTACGTTCACCTTAAAGGCCCGCCCATGAATGCGGCCCGCAAGAACCCAGACGCCTTTGCCTTCCAGGTTATGTTGGGCCTGTGCCTGATCTGGGGCTGCCAGCAGGTGCTGATCAAGACCGCCGCCGTGGACATCGCCCCGGTGATGCAGGCGGCATTGCGTAACGGTATCGCCGCGGTGTTGGTGGGCCTGATGCTGTGCTGGCGTGGCACCTGGGAGCAGGTCGGTAGCACCTGGCGCCCGGGTTTGGTCGCGGGTGCTTTGTTCGGTATCGAGTTCCTGTTCATTGCCGAGGGCCTGAAACTGACCTCGGCGGCGCACATGTCGGTGTTTCTTTATACGGCGCCAGTCTTCACCGCGTTGGGGTTGCACCTGCGCCTGGCCAGTGAACGCCTGCGCCTGTTGCAATGGCTTGGCATCCTGCTGGCCTTCGGCGGCATTGCCACGGCCTTTGCCGGAGGCATGTCGTTCGAGCACATGGATAGCCGCACCTTGCTGGGCGATTCGTTTGGCGTGATCGCCGGGCTGGCCTGGGGCGCCACCACGGTGGTGGTGCGCTGCTCACGCCTGTCGGAAGCGCCGGCGACCCTGACCTTGTTCTATCAACTGGCGGTGGGGTTTGCCGGGTTGTTGCTGATTGCCCTGCTCAGCGGGCAGATCGGCGAGGTGTCGCTCACGCCTTTGGCCATGGGTAGCGTGCTGTTCCAGGGGGTTGTAGTGTCGTTCGTCAGCTACCTGACCTGGTTCTGGCTACTGCGCAAATACCTGGCATCGAACCTGGCGGTGTTTTCCTTCATCACCCCTCTGTTCGGCGTAACCTTTGGGGTCTTGCTGCTGGACGAGCCGCTGACCGCGCATTTTGTGGGCGGTGCGGTGATGGTGCTGCTGGGGGTGATTCTGGTAAGTGCCGAACCTTGGGTTAAGCAGCAACTGCGCAAGTGGGTGGGGTAGTGGAACGCTTGCAACAAAGCGAAACGATTAACCAGTCGTCGGAATGCGCCGCTATGGCTTGATCCGCGTCAGAATGGCCCCTATCTGTAAGAGCAGAGGCATGCGTAATACAGGACATCGGGCTATGATCTGTATGAAACATTGCAGGATTGATTCGCCGTGAGGCTGACCCGTCAAGGGGGCATTATGAATAAACCACTGTCCAACTGGCTCCACGACCTGGCGGTCGCCTTGGGGCTGATTCCACCACCCTTGCAGCCGGTGCCGATCCCGACTGATGAAGAGCAGCGCAAGCGCCAACCGCGTCGTCGCTGATACAAGCAAAGGCCGCAGCACCTGGGTGGGGGCTGCGGCCTTTTTGTGTCTGGGCAATTGGCTTGCCTGCTCTGGGCCCATCGCTGGCCCTGGAGGCTCGCCAGCGATAGGGCCAGTACAGGCCGAAGGTCAGGCCAGCTTGACCGCTGCCACGGGTTTACGCGACAGCAGGCTCACCACCACAAAGCTCACCAGGCCAATCGCGAGGCTGTAGTAGATCGGCGTATTCGCCTCCAGCCCGTCCTTGAACATGAACAACAGGGCAGTCGCAAAGCCAAGCGACATGCTGGCGATGGCGCCGGCGGTGGTGGCGCGTTTCCAGAAAATGGCGCCAATCAGCGGAATCAGCATGCCGCCCACCAGCAGGTTGTAAGCCAGGGTCAGGGCGCTGATCACGTCGTTCACCATCAATGCGATACCCAGTACCACCAAACCGGTCAGCAAAGTGAACAGGCGGCTGATACCCAGGCTGGACGGCTTGCCGCCACGCAGCTTGGGCAGCAGGTCTTCGGTGATGGTGGTCGAGGCCGCCAGCAGGCCTGCGCTGGCGGTCGACATCATGGCCGCCAGCGCCGCTGCCATCAGCAGGCCGCGGATGCCATCAGGCAGCGTGGTCTTGATCATTTCGGCGAAGGCATTGTTCGGGTTGGCCAGGTCGGGCATCAATACATGAGCGGCCATGCCGATCACGGCACAGGCCAGGCCATACAGCACGCAATACACCCCGGCGGTGGTGCCGGCACGCTGGCAGACCTTTTCGTCACGGGCGGTGAACACCCGCTGCCAGATATCCTGGCCAATCAGGATGCCGAAGAAGTAGATCAGGAAGTAGGTGATGATGGTATCCCAGCCGATGGTGGTCAGCTGGAAGCTGGCCGCCGGCAACTTGGCCACCAGGGTGTCCCAGCCGCCGGCCTTGTACAGGCACACCGGCAACAGGATGAACATCAGGCCCACGGTCTTGATCACGAACTGCACGATATCGGTCAGGGTCAGCGACCACATGCCGCCAATGGTCGAGTACACCACCACCACACCCCCGCCCAGCAGCAGCGAGGCCCAGAAGGGCAGGTCCAGCAGCACTTGCAGCACGGTGGCCATGGCCAGGGTGGATGTCACGCCGATCATCAGCGCGTACGCCAGCATGATCACCGCGCTGGCCTGGCGTGCGGTCGGGTTGTAGCGCTGTTCCAGCACCTGGGTCACGGTGAAGATGCGCAGGCGTAGCAGCGGCTTGGCCAGAAACAAGTTGATGGCGATGATGCCCAGGCCCAGCGCGGCGCACAGCCAGAAGCCGGAAATGCCGTGAACGTACCCCAGGCGCACGGTACCCACGGTGGAGGCGCCACCCAGCACGGTTGTGGCCATGGTGCCCATGTACAACATCGGGCCCAGGTTGCGCCCGGCGACCAGGTAGTCTTCATGGGTTTTCGCGCGTCGCATGCCATACCAGCCAAGCCCGAGCATGCCTGCGGTGTAAAGCATTACAACTATGATGTCCAAGGCCATTGGGGGTCTCCCGATTATCTTTATTATGGCGAGATCGGCCACGCGGGCGTTCGCACGGCGCCCGGTGGTCTTCTGGTGTTGGCGGGCCTCGGTGGCCCGACCACATTAGCGGCGGACTACACCCGGCAGTACGCAGAGCATTTCGAACAGCAGGTTGGCGCCGAGCAACGAGGTATTGCCGGTGGTGTCATAAGGCGGGGAGACTTCGACAAGGTCACAACCGATCAGGTCCAGGCCATGGCAGCCGCGAATGATCTCCATTGCCTGGATGGTGGTCAAGCCGCCGATTTCCGGGGTGCCGGTACCGGGTGCCCAGGCCGGATCGATGCCGTCGATGTCGAACGACAGGTAAACCGGGCCGCCGCCGACTTTTTCCCGCACTTCGGCCATCAAGGGCTCCAGCGACTTGTGCCAGCACTCTTCGGCCTGAACCACGCGGAAGCCCTGGCGGCGGCTCCAGTTGAAGTCGTCGGCGGTATAACCCTGGGCGCGCAGGCCGATCTGCACCACGCGCTCGCAGTCGAGCAGGCCTTCTTCCACCGCCCGGCGGAAGGTGGTGCCGTGGGCGATCTTCTCGCCGAACATGTGGTCGTTGACGTCGGCGTGGGCGTCGATGTGCACCAGGCCGATCTTGCCGTGCTTCTTGTGCAGCGCCCGCAGGATCGGCAAGGTGATGGTGTGGTCACCGCCTAGGGTCAGGGGAATCACATTGTGCTCGACGACCTGGTCGTAGGCCTCTTCGATGATGCGCACGGCGTCCAGCAGGTTGAAGGTGTTGATGGCCACATCGCCTATGTCGGCGACCGACAGGGAGTCGAACGGGGCGGCGCCGGTGGCCATGTTGTACGGGCGGATCATCACCGATTCGGCGCGGATTTGCCGGGGGCCGAAGCGCGTGCCGGAGCGCAGCGAGGTGCCGATGTCCAGCGGCACACCAATGAAGGCTGCGTCCAGGCCTTCGGCGCTTTGCAGGTGGGGGAGGCGGAGCATGGTGGCGATGCCGCCGAAACGCGGCATTTCGTTGCCGCCCAGTGGTTGGTGAAGAGTCTTGTCCACGGTGGGCCTCATCAGTCGGTCGATTGTTCTGTTTGTTCGAACCTGTGCCGCTGCGCGCTTTCCAGTTCGTGTTTCGCCAGCGGGCAGGGACATTTCGGCCAGTCTGCGCAAGGTAGTGCCATGGAAGAATCGCTACCGACAAATACTTAGTTCAGGAATTTCTGAACTAAAGCCCGGCGCAGCGGTTAGACTGCGCGCAAACACCCTGTGGAACCGTTGCCCCATGGCCTCGACTTTGCCCGACCTGAAACTGCTGCGTATCTTCATCAGCGTGGTGCGCCACCAGGGTTTCGCCAACGCCCAGCGTGAGCTGAACCTGTCGACTTCGGCCATCAGCACCTACATGAGCCAGCTGGAGGGTGCCCTGGGTATCGTGCTTTGCCACCGTGGCCGGGGCGGTTTCAGCCTGACCAGCAAGGGTGAGCTGTTTCACCAGGAAACCCTGCGCCTGTTGGCCGAACTGGACGGGTTCGAGCAATACGCGGCGGCCCTGAAGGGCGAACTGCGCGGCACTCTCAACCTGGGGGTGATCGACTCCACGGTGGGTGATCGCGCCCTGCCGCTGGCTGAAGCCATTGGTGCCTACAGCCAGGAGCATCCGGCCGTGCACCTGCACTTGTCGGTGTCCAGCCCTTACGAGCTGCAGTTGGGGGTGCAGGACAACCGCCTGGACCTGGCAATTGGCGCGTTTTCTTCACGCATGAGTGGCCTGCTGTACCAGCCGCTGTACCGCGAGCAGCACTGGCTGTACTGCAGCAGCCGCCACCCGTTGTACAGCGAGCGGCGCATTCCCGAGCAGGTGGTGACCCAGCAGCGCATGGTCGGGCGCGGCTACTGGAGCCAGGCCGAGCTGGCCCGGCATGGTTTCAAGCACAGCGCGGCGACGGTTGAGAGCATGGAGGCGCAGTTGATCCTGATTCTGTCGGGCGCCTACATCGGCTACCTGCCCGAGCACTACGCCCAGGCCTGGGTCGACAAAGGCGACTTGCGCGTGTTGTCTCCGGCGACGTTCGGTTACCAGGCACCGTTCTCGTTGATCATCCGGCGTGGGCGCAGCCGCGAACCGCTGATCCAGACCTTCCGCGACCTGCTGAAAAGCCAGCTCAACGTAGGCTGATAAACAGAATGTTCATACATTCTGTCGGCAGGCCGCTAAATTCCTGCACACGTGTGCCGCTAACCTCATAGCGCTCTGCTACATATCAACTTGCGCTGATGATTTCCCTTCTTTTCATCCTGCAAGGATCGCCCGACGATGCGCATGAATTTGCCAGTCACTGAACACGAAAGAACATTCCCCAGTGAACAACGGCTGATTTCCACCACCGACTTGAACAGCCGCATCACGTATTGCAACGACGCCTTCGTGGCGATCAGCGGGTTCACCTACGACGAGCTGGTGGGCCAGCCGCACAACCTCGTGCGTCACCCAGACATGCCGCCGGCGGTGTTCGGCCATATGTGGGACACCATCAAGCAAGGCAAGCCGTGGATGGGCGTGGTCAAGAACCGGGCAAAAAACGGCGATTACTATTGGGTCAGTGCCTACGTGACGGCAGTCTACGAACAGGGCCGCATCAGCGGCTACGAGTCGGTGCGTTCGGTGCCGACCCGTGAGCAGATCCGCCGTGCCGAGGCGTTGTACGCACGCCTGCGTGCCGGCCGCCGGCCGGTATCGTGGGCGGCGCGCCTGGGCCATGGCCTGCGCCAGGGCTGGCCATGGCTCGGCGCCGGCCTGGTGTCGGCGGCGGGCTACCTGTGGTTGCCACCCTATGCCGCGCTAGGGGTGTTGATGGTTGTACTGCTGGTAGCTTGGTACCTGGTCGAGCACCGTCAGAACCAGGCCATCCGCCGCACGCTGGCCGAGCACCCCAAGGCGTTCACCAGCCCGCTGGTGGCGCTCACCTATAGCGACAACCCGGGGCTGCGGGGCCAGCTGGACCTTGCCATCATCAGTGAAGAAGCCCGCCTGCAGACCGCGCTCACGCGCCTGGTAGACGCCGGGGTCGGGGTAAAATCACGCGCTGCGCAATCTTCCGACCTGTCGGGCGCGCAGGCGCAGATGCTCGACCGCCAGCGCAGCGAGACCGATCAATCGGCCACCGCCATTGCGCAGATGGCGGCGACCATCCAGGAGGTTACGCATAACGTGCAGAGCACGGCGCATGCCGCAGGCGATGCCGACCAGCTGGCGCAGCAGGGCAGCGAGCTGGCGCTACGGAGCCTGGAGGCCATGGGCAGCATGAGCGATGCAGTCAATGACATTGGCCAGGCGGTGAACGCCCTGGCGGAACAGACCCAGTCGATCGGCAGCGTGGTGGATGTGATCACCTCGATCGCCGAACAAACCAACCTGCTGGCGCTCAACGCCGCCATTGAAGCGGCGCGGGCCGGCGAGCAGGGCCGCGGGTTTGCCGTGGTGGCCGATGAAGTACGCTCATTGGCCCAGCGTACCCGCACCTCCACCCAGGAAATCCACCAGATCATCGCCTCGTTGCGGGCCGGGGCAGAGCGCGCAGTGAGTACTGCCAGCCGTGGCGAGCAGATCTCGCGTGACAGCGTGCACAGTGTCGAGGCAGTGCAGGCGGCGTTGAGCGGCATAGCCCAGGCGGTGAGCCGCATCACCGGCATGAGCCAGCAGATGGCCACGGCATCGGAGCAGCAAAGCCACGTGGCTGAAGACATCAACCAGCAGATCGTGCGCATAGCCCAACTGTGCGATCAAAGCGCCGGGCAGGCGCGCCAAGGGGCAGAAATCAGCCAGGACCTCGAGCGCATGGCGGAGTACCTGCACAGCCTGGCAGAGCGCTTCAACCGTTGAGGTTGCCGTGGTCGCCTTGCGGCCAGGGCATAGGGCAAGGCCCGCCAGCCGGGCCAGGGTTCTGTGGCAAAATACCCCCGCCAAGGAGACCTTCATGCCCAGACCCCGTTGCGAGCGCTGCCAGCGCCCGCTTGATCATTGCCTTTGCTCGCTGATCCCTGCGCTAGGCAGCCGAACCCGTGTGATCTTGCTGCAGCACCCCAGTGAAAGCGCCCACGCCCTGAATACCGCACGGTTGGCTGCGCTTGGCCTGAGCAATGCCGAGCTGCGGGTGGGGGAGGTATTCGACAACCTGCCAGCGCTGCTGGCAACCCCTGGGTACCGCCCGGCGCTGTTGTTCCCGGGCGCTGAAGCGCAGCCCCTGGCTGCCTATGGCCCAGTGGACGAGCAACCCTTGCTGCTGATCGTGCCCGACGGCACCTGGCGCAAGGCGCGCAAGCTGCTGTACCTGAATCCGCTGCTGGAGACGTTGCCGAGGGTGACCTTGGGGCAGGTGGCCGCTTCACGCTATCGCTTGCGCAAGGCGCCGGAGGCGGGAGCGTTGTCGACCATTGAGGCCGTGGTGGGGGCGCTGAATGCACTGGAGCAACCGGCCTGCTTCGATGCGCTGCTGGCACCGTTCGAGGCCTTGATAGAGGGGCAGATCAGGGCCATGGGCGTGGAGACGTTCCAGCGTAACCATGGCACCGAGTGAGGGCAGGGGGCTGCTGCGCAGCCCATCGCGACACAAGGCCGCTCCTACAGGCCATCGCACCCGCCATTGGCATACACGATCTGTAGGAGCGGCCTTGTGTCGCGATGGGCCGCACAGCGGCCCCAGCAATCTCAAGCCCGATCAACGCATCTCGGGCAAGCGTGCCTCGGTACGGACTTCGGTCGCGGCCAGCGCCTCTGGCGGCAGCGAAATACGCTGCTTGCTGAGCAATTCACCCATGGTCGCCAGCACCCGGTAGCGCGAGTACTCTTCGGTGTAGCGCACTTCAGTGTAGCGACGGTCGGCGTTGTACAGTTCGTTTTCACTGTCGAGCACGTCCAGCAGGGTGCGTTGGCCCAGGCCGAACTGGTCCTGGTAGGCGGCGCGCACGCGCTTGGTGGTTTCGGCGTATTCACGCGCGGTCGGCAGCTGCTTGCTGGCGTTGTTCATGGCGTTCCACGCCAGGCTCAGGTTTTCGGTCAACTCGCGCAGGGCGTTGTTGCGGATGTCCAGGGCCTGGTTGATCTTGTGCGCGTCGGATTGCAGGCGAGCCTTGTCACTGCCGCCGCGGAACAGGTTGTAGTTCATCTCCACGCCGGCTTGCCAGTCGTTGTTGTTGTGGCCTTTCTCGCCGCCGGTGTTGTTGTTGGCACCGGTGGCCAGAATGGCGTCGAAGCGTGGGTAGAAGGTCGACTTGCCAACCTCGTACTGCTGCTCGGCCGCATTTACATCAGCCTGGGCCGACTTGATGTAGGGGTTGTTCTGGCGCATGCCATCACGGGCCTCTTCAAGCGTGGCAGGCACCTCGGCCTTGATGGTGGGCGGGCTTTCCAGCTCGTCTGGCATGCGCCCGATCACGCTGAAGAAGTTGGCCTCGGCGTCGGCCAGGTCCACTTCGGCGGTGTCCAGGTTATTTTCTGCCAGGGCGCGGCGGGCGCGGGACTGGTCAAGGTCGGCCGTGCTGCCAACGCCACGCTCGTTGCGCAGGCCGATCTGGTCGTTGACCCGCAGGTGGGCTTGCAGGTTGTTCCTGGCCAGGGCCACCAGTTCACGGCGCTTGAGTACCTCCAGGTACACCTCGATCGCACGCAGGGCGACATCCTGCGCAACCGCCTGGGTGTAGTAGGCACGCGAGGTGGAAACCGCTTCGGTCCGGCCCACTTCGTTCGCGGTGTTGAAGCCATCGAAGATCATCTGCCGCAGGCGCAGCTCGGACTGGGTGTAGTTCAGGGTTTCTTTGTTGTGGTTACCCGCGGCACGGGTTGTGGTGTTGTCCGAACGCTGGCGGCCGTAGCCGGCGACCAGGTCAACGGTAGGGAAGTAGCCACCACGCGCGAATTTCACGTCCTCATCGGCCGACAGCTTGCTGTTACGGTTGGAGCTGACCTGTGGGTGATAGTCCACGGCGCTTTGGACGGCTTCGGTGATCGACATCGCCTGCACGTTGGCACTCGCCAGGGCCAACAGTAATGCGGTGGTGATGGGGTTCAAAACGCGCATGGTACATCTCCCTGATCTTGAATTTGGTCCTGCTGCTCGCCAAAAAAATGACGATTATTTATCGCGTATAGTGTTGCAGGTTTTTAACATGACAGCTAAGTACATTCATCGCGATAGATAAGAAGATTTATTCATATCAAAATGACCATAAATACCTGAAATGTCTAACAGGGGCTTTTTTTGCAGCCCTCAGGTGGTGTGGCAAATATCGGTAAAGCCAATGCTCTCAAGGCCTTCAGGCGGTTCCAGAACGAATTTGGCTAAATACTGGGCGCGTTAGGCGAAAGTGATATTTGGCGACAAATTATTGTCACTTTGGCCTATGCAAGGTTTTTTGCTTGAGGATGTAAAGGCTTACCAGCACGGCGCTGGTCAACATGAAGGCGCGTGCCCAGAACAGCGGCACCAGGTAGCAGGACAGCCCGATGCTGGCCCACATCAGGCCAATGGCATAGACCTTGCCTTTGAGGGGGATGCCTTCACCACTGAGGTAGTCGCGAATCCATGGCCCCAGTTTGGGGTGGTGGACCAGCCAGTGGTGAAAGCGTGGCGAGCTGCGAGCGAAGCAGGCGGCCGCCAACAGAAGAAACGGGGTGGTAGGCAATACCGGCAGGAATATCCCCAACACCCCCAGTGCGACGCTGAGCCAGCCGATGGCCAGCAGCAGGTAGCGCACAGCTGGCTTAGTGGTGGCGTGGCTTGAGCAGCGCCGGCTTTTCGTCAGGTGCGTGCAGCAGCAGGAACAGTGCCGTCAGCGCTTCGGGAATTTGCACGATCATGTCGTCCTGCAGGTTGGCGTTGCTGGCGATGTCGGCGAACTCCGGCTGCTCGTCGAACAGGCCCGAACCCACCATGATTGGCAGCAACATTTCGCTGACTTCCTCTTCTGCGTTCTCGAACCAGGCCTCTTCGCGCAGGAACACGCCTTCCATGAAACCGATGCACCAGCCGCGCAGGTCGGAATCGTCCGGCTCGTCAGTCAGGTCGAGGTCGCAGGGCAGTTCGAATTCATCGTCGCTGGCCAGCTGACGGGCAATGTGGGCCTTGAGTGCCACCAGGGTCGCCTCGATTTCGGTGCGCTGGGCTTCGCTGCTGTAGTGCGGCTCTTCGGCGAACAGGGCGTCGATCCACTCGCGCTCGGGCACGTCTTCGGCGTTGATCGACAGCGCGGTGAGGTAGCCGTGGGCGGCGACATAGTCCAGCGCTTCTTCGTGCAGCTCGTCGGCGTCGAGGAAGGCTTGCAGGCGGGTCAGTTGCTCGGCGAAGGACATTACAGGGCTACCTTGGGGAATAAACGATAACGAATTCTAGCACCTTGCGGCGGCAGCGGGGCAAAGGAACGTCTATCGCGGTGGTGCCCTGCGCGGGGCGGTGCTGCGGTATACTCCGCGATTTTCATCCAGGCGCGGTTTTACTGGCGGCCTGGCAAAAACCGCTTACGCATTTGGCGTGTGCGGGGCGGGTTTTTCGTCCAGCCTGTGTGCAGGGTGGTACGGCGATTTGGAGTTGCACATGCTCGAACAGGCTCAGCGCGTTCTCAAGGACATCTTTGGCTACGACAGTTTCCGAGGGCGCCAGGCAGCGATCATCGAATGCGTGGCCAATGGTGGCGATGCCCTGGTGCTGATGCCGACTGGCGGCGGCAAGTCGTTGTGTTTCCAGGTGCCGGGCCTGCTGCGCCCAGGCCTGACCGTGGTGGTCTCGCCGCTGATCGCGCTGATGGACGACCAGGTCGCCACGCTTGACGAGCTGGGCGTAGCCGCAGCCGCCCTGAACTCCACGCTCACGGCCGAGCAGCAGCGCGACCTGGCCGGGCGCCTGCGCCGTGGCGAAGTGAAAATGCTGTACCTGGCACCCGAACGCCTGGTGCAACCGCGCATGCTCGACTTCCTGCGCGACCTGGATATCTCGCTGTTCGCCATCGACGAAGCCCACTGCGTTTCGCAATGGGGCCATGACTTCCGCCCCGAATACCTGCAACTGGGCCAGTTGGCCGAACTGTTCCCGCATGTTCCGCGCATTGCCCTTACCGCCACCGCCGACATGCGTACCCGCGAAGAAATCGTTCAGCGCCTGCACTTGCAGGGCGCAGAGCGCTTCCTGTCGAGCTTCGACCGGCCGAACATCTTCTACCGCATCGTGCCCAAGGAAGCGCCGCGCAAACAATTGATGGCGTTCCTTGCCGAGCGCCGTGGCAACGCCGGCATCGTTTATTGCCTGTCGCGCAAGAAGGTCGACGAAACCGCCGCCTTCCTTTGCCAGCAGGGCTTCCCGGCGCTGCCATACCATGCCGGCCTGGCGGCCGAAACCCGCGCCGCCAACCAGCACCGCTTCCTCAACGAAGAGGGGCTGATCATGGTCGCCACGATCGCGTTCGGCATGGGTATCGACAAACCCAACGTACGCTTCGTGGCCCACCTCGACCTGCCCAAGTCGCTTGAGGCCTACTACCAGGAAACCGGCCGTGCCGGGCGAGACGGCCTGCCGTCCGATGCCTGGATGGCTTATGGCCTGCAGGACATGGTCATGCTCAAGCAGATGCTGCAGAACTCCGAAGGGGACGAACGCCACAAACGCATCGAGCAGCACAAGCTCGATGCCATGCTGGCGCTGTGCGAAGAAACCCGCTGCCGCCGCCAGTCGCTGCTGGCCTACTTCGATGAAATCCTCGAGCAGCCGTGCGGGCACTGTGACAACTGCGTCGACAACGTCCAGACCTGGGATGCTACCGAGCCGGCGCGCCAAGCCCTGTCGGCAGTGTTTCGCACCGGCCAGCGCTATGGTGTGGGCCACCTGGTCGACGTGTTGCTGGGCAAGGACACCGAAAAGGTGCGCAATTTCGGCCATGAAAAGCTGTCGGTTTTCGGCGTGGGCAAAGGCCTGGCCGAAGCCGAGTGGCGTTCGCTGTTCCGCCAGCTGGTGGCGCGCGGGCTGGTCGACATCGACCTGGAGGGCTACGGCGGCCTGCGCTTGTCCGACAGCTGCCGGCCACTGTTGCGTGGCGAGGTCACCTTGCAACTGCGCCGTGACCTCAAACCGCAGATCACTGCCAAAAGCGCGTCGTCCAGTGGCGGCAGCCCGGCCAGCCAACTGGTGCGGGCCGAAGAGCGGGAATTGTGGGAGGCATTGCGCACCTTGCGGCGCAAGCTGGCCGAAGAACACAGCGTACCGCCGTACGTCATCTTCCCCGACTCCACGTTGCTGGAAATGTTGCGCAGCCAGCCGGTCAGCCTCAGCGACATGGCCCAGGTCAGCGGCGTAGGCGCGCGCAAGCTGGAACGCTATGGCCAGGCGTTTCTTGAGGTACTGAACGACAACGGCGGCACCCGCGAGGCGCCGAAGGTGGTGCTCGACCTGCGTCATGAGCTGGTCAGCCTGGCCCGCGCCGGCATGACCCCAGCGCAAATCGCCGGGCAGCTCAACTGCAGCGAAAAGAATGTGTACAGCTTGCTGGCCGAGGCCCTGGGGCGCCAGGAGCTGAGCCTGGACCAGGCGCTGGACTTGCCAGAAGACCTGCTGATGGAGGTGCAGGACGCCTTCCTCGATGGCGAGGGCGAGCTGCCGCCGGTTGCGACCATCGCCCCGCTGTTTACCGGGCGAGTGCCGGAGGGGGTGCTGTATTGCGTACACGCGGCACTGGCAGCCGAGTTCGAGCTGTAGGCCTGCGCATGTTCGCAGGCACAAGCGCCATCTGCTGACCTTTGTCATGTTTTTTGACGATTTTCGCCCAAGTCACCTTGGCCGAGCCTTGCCTCATGGGGCAGGGCATGGTTAGCTGCCTAATAATTAGATCTACTCGATGAGTTACCTATGCCTCTAACCGACAACCAACACCGCTTCGGCATGCAACTGGCCCAGATGTCCCGGGGTTGGCGTGCCGAACTGGATCGCCGCCTGGCCGGGCTCAATCTGTCGCAGGCGCGCTGGTTGGTGTTGCTGCACCTGGCCCGTTTCCAAGACGCCCCGACCCAGCGTGAGCTGGCCCAGAGTGTGGGTGTCGAAGGCCCGACCCTGGCGCGTCTGCTCGATAGCCTGGAGGCCCAGGGGCTTGTACGGCGCCAGGCGGTGCTGGAAGACCGGCGGGCGAAGAAGATCGTGTTGTGCCCGCCGGCCAAGCCGCTGATCGAACAGATCGAGACCATCGCCAACCAGTTGCGCATCGAACTGTTCAGCGGGGTGGATGAAGCCGACCTGCAGGTGTGCATGCGGGTGCATGCCAAGATTCTGGGCAACCTGGAAAAATCCTGAGGCAGGGGCTGCCCTGCAGCCTTTCGCCGGCCCGCCCGCTCGGCGTGGCGGGCCCGACGCCCGGGCCCTGTACGTGCTGCCTAGAAGGTATGCCCCAGGTTCAGGTACACCGCCTGCTCATGCGCACTGTTGGTGCCATAGGTGAAATTCAATGGGCCCAGCGGCGTTTCCAGCCCGAGGAAAATACTCGCCGCATTGATGTAGCCACTGTCGAACGCATTGTCGTTGTTCCACGCCCGCCCGCGCTCCAGCGAACCGCCGATGTACAACGGGAAGTCCAGCGGCACATAAGCCCGTGGCGTCAGCCGGCGGTAGTAGACCACCCGCATCAGGCTCATGTTCTGGCCCGACACCGAGTCCTGGCGGAAGCCCGACAGCTCCCGCGCCCCGCCCAGCACGAAGCTGGAGGTCACTACTTCGGTGGCATCCAGCGTGCGCCCGTAGCGGCCGCCCAGCACGAAGGTGTTCGGGCCGCTGCTGATGGCCTTGTCGAGGTTGAACAGCCATTGCCGGTAATCCTGGTCGGAATCCAGCGACTTGTCGTACTTGCGCAAGGTCAGGCCGATGTCTTCGCCATGGTGTGGGAAATACACGTTGTCGAGGGTGTCGAACGAGTACTTCAGCTCGTAGAAGCCTTCGTTGAAACTGACCTTGGGCAAGTCCTGGTCGCCAATGCGCACCTCGGCCTCGCCCCAGGCCTTGCCAACCCCCAGGCGCACTTCGCCGCTGTTGCCGATCTGCCGGCCCACGTTCAGGCCAAAGCCATAGCGCTCCAGGCGGTACTCGGCGATCGGGTCGTTGTCGAGGGTGGCCTCGATGTTCTGTGAGCCGAAGTCCAGGTAGGGGGCGACGAAGTAGCGTGAGCCGACATCCAGCGGTTGGTAGAACTCGCTGTACAGCGCTTGCTGGTCGCCGATCTGGCCGCGGGTCAGCCACTCGGCACCCAGGCTGTTGATGCCGTTGACCCGGTAGCTGGCCCCCAGGTTGAAGGCGCTGTCGCCGCGCAGGTCGTCCGACAGGTTCAGGCCCAGGCGCAAGTAGTCGGTGCCGCCGCGGCGGCCGCGGGCGTTGATCACCAGGGTGTTTTCATCGCCCTTGTGCACCACGCGGTACTGCACCCGGTCGAAGTAGTCCAGGCCGTACAGCGTGCCCATGTCGGTCTCCAGGCGGCCAAGCTCCAGCGGGGCATTGATGGGCTGGCGAATGTACGAGCGGATCACATCGTCACTGACCTTGGCGTCGTTCTCGATTTTGATGGCAGTGATGATGGGCGTGCGTTGGCGCGGTGACCGGGCCGCGGCCAGGCTGCTGACGGCGGCTGGGTGGCGCAGCGCGGCCAGGCGCGCGTCGAGCAGGCGGGTAGCGCGGTAGCCGGCGTCGATCATGTCCCGCGCGCGGCCGAAGTCGGTCACGCCGTAGGCTGCCAGCGGCGGTTGGATGAGGATATCGTCGCGGTGCAGGCTGGCCAGTTGCTCTTCCGAGTTGCGCCGGGTTGTCAGCGTGATGGACTGGTTCAGCACATCGACCACGGTCAGCAACTGCTTGCGGTCGCGCAGCGGCGTACCGATATCCACCACGATGGCCAGGTCCACCCCCATATCGCGTGCCACATCGAGCGGAATATTGTCGACCATGCCGCCGTCCACCAGCAGGCGGCCGTCCAGTTCGACCGGGGCGAACACGGCCGGGATCGACATGCTGGTGCGGATCACCTGCGGCAGGTGGCCGCGGCGGAATACCACTTTTTCGCCACTGGCGATGTCGGTGGCCACGGCGCGGAAGGGGATGGGCAGCTTGTCGAAGTCGCGCGTGTCGGCGGTGTGGGCCAACTTGCTTTCCAGCAGCAACGACAGGTTCTGGCCTTGAATCACCCCCAGCGGCAGGCCCAGGCTGCCGTCGTCACGAAAGCTGAGCTTTTGCTTGACCAGAAAATCGCGGTCATCCTGCTTGCGCCGGAATGGCACGTCCTCGCGGGGTGGGCTGTCAGACAGCGCCTGCTGCCAGTCGAGGGTGGTGGCGAGGTGTTCCAGCTCTTCGACACTGTAGCCCGAGGCGTACAGCCCGCCGACTACAGCCCCCATGCTGGTGCCAGCAATGGCGTCGATGCGTACACCCTGTTCCTCCAGCGCCTTGAGCACGCCGATGTGCGCCAGGCCACGGGCCGCGCCGCCCGACAGCACCAGGCCGACCTTGGGCCGTGCCGGTTCGGCGGCGGTTGCTGTAAGCGAGGTGAGGGTGAACAGCAAGCAGAACAGCAAACGGCGCATCGTGGGTCTCAAACCGTGGGTCAAAGACCGCTAGTATAAGCCGCCCCTCAGCTGGAGTTATCTCAACATGGCCGACCACAAGCCGGAAATCGTCATCAATTATTGCACCCAGTGCCAGTGGCTGCTGCGGGCCGCGTGGCTGGCCCAGGAGTTGCTCAGCACGTTTGCCGACGACCTCGGCCGGGTGGCGCTGGAACCAGGTACCGGCGGTATTTTCCGCATTACCTGCAACGGCGTGCAGATTTGGGAGCGCAAGGCCGACGGCGGCTTCCCCGAGGCCAAGGTGCTGAAGCAGCGGGTGCGTGACCAGATCGACCCCCAGCGCGGCCTGGGCCACAACGACCGCTGAGTCACCCGCCCTCGGCCAGCGGCCGCTGCGCTGGCTCGGCGGCCAGGCGGCTGGACAGCACGATGGCGAGGATGACCAGTGCGCCGCCCAGCAGCATGCGCACCGTGGGGGTCTCGGCAAACACCAGCCAGGCTACGGCAATGCCGTAGACCGGCTCCATGCCGAACACCACGGCGGCAGTCCGGGCCTTGATGACCGCCAGGCTGGCGACGAACAGGCTGTGCGCCACGCCGGTGCAGAAAATGCCGAGCAGGCCGATCCACAGCCAGTCCACCGGCGCGACCGCGCCCAGCCCAGGGGCAGCGAACGCCAGCAGGCTCAGGCTTACCACCAGGTTTTGCCACAGTGCTGCCTGCACCGCAGGCAAGCGACCAGAGCCTGCGCGGTTGGTCAGGGACAGCAGTGAGAACAGCAGGCCCGAGAACAAGGCCCACAGCAGGCCGCCGGTCGCTTCGCTGGCCAGATCGAAGGCTGGCGTGACCAGTACCAGGCCGAGGCTGACCAGCAGCACCAGCAGCGCTTCGTTGCGGCGGATGCGCTCGCGGAACAGCAGCCCCTCGAGCAGCACGGTAAAGGCCGGGAAACTGGCGAAGCCGAGGGTGGCGATGGCCACGCCGCCGACCTTGACGGCGATGAAGAAGCTGACCCAGTGGCCGGCCAGCAGCACCCCGCCGAGCAACAGGCGGCGCGCATCCTGACCGTTCAGGCGTTGCCAGCCAGGGCCGGTGACACTGGCGAACAGCGCCAGGGCGAGCACGGCGAAAGCGGCGCGGCCGAACACGATGATCACCGGGCTGGCGCTGGCTGCCAGCTTGCCGAATACGCCGGTCAGGCCAAAGAACAGCGCGCCGATATGCAGGGCGCCGAGGGCGGTGCGGTGGTTCATGACAGGGGGCATCCTCGCAAGGCAAGCGGCCATTGTGCCTGAAGCCGTGCATGGCGAGGACCGGGTGGCCGCGCGCGCAGGCGCGCTGCTTACAGCCTGAGCTTGCCGAGCAGAATGTCGCGGAACATCACGAAGTCACCGGCAAGGCTGTAGAACGGGTAGGTGAATGTCGCCGGCCGGTTCTTTTCGAAAAAGAAATGCCCCACCCAGGCAAAGCCGTAGCCGAACAGCGGCACGGCCAGCAGCAACAGCCATTTGCCGCTGCCGATGGTATAGGCCAGCAGGGCGATCACCAGGCTGGTGCCGACAAAATGCAGGCGGCGGCAGGTGGGGTTGCTGTGCTCACCCAGGTAATACGGGTAGAACTCGGCAAAACTGCGAAACTGCGCTGTGCGGTTCATGGCAGTGCTCCGGGGTTGATACGTCTGGACAAGATGCACGGCGTGGAGCCTCATTCGAGTCTAGAGTGATTGGCAGGGCCTACCAGTGACAATAGGCGCCAATTGAGTATCCTTGGGGTTCACCGCAGGAGCGGTCAGGAAAGAAGCCTGTCATGAGCGAAAGAACCACGTCAGCCAGTTGGGCATCAGGGATTGTAAAGGCACTCGAGCTGGAAGGGCTGGACTGCCGGGCCATGTTCAAGCAGTTGGGGCTGGATTTCGCCGCCCTCGACGATCCCGACGCGCGTTTCCCCCAAGACTCCATGACCCGGCTGTGGCAATTGGCAGTGGAACTGTCCGGCAACGAGGCCATTGGCCTGAACATGGCGCGTGTGGTACGCCCGGCCTCGTTTCACGTGGTGGGCTATGCGCTGATGTCCAGCCGCACCTTGGCCGAGGGGTTCGAGCGGCTGGTACGCTACCAGCGCATCATCGCCGAAAGCTCCGATCTCAGTTTCGTGCTGGGTCCCGAGGGCTACTCGTTGATCCTCACCGTGCACGGCGACCATCTGCCGCCCACCCGCCACAGTGCCGAAGCGTCGTTGGCCTGTGCGCTGGCGCTGTGCAAATGGTTGAGCGGCCGCCCGGTGCAGCCACGCCGGGTTTTGGTGCAGGGGCCGCAACCCAGGAATATCGAGCCGTACAAGGTGGCGTTCCATTCGCCGCTGATCTTCGACGCGCCGTATGACGCGCTGGTGTTCGAGCGGGCCGACATGGAGGCACCCTTGCCCACGGCCAATGAAGCCATGGCAGTGCTGCACGACCGGTTTGCCGGGGAGTACCTGGCGCGGTTTTCCGAAAGCCGCGTGACCCACCGGGTGCGCCAGGTGCTGTGCCGCATCTTGCCGCAGGGGGAGCCCAAGCGTGAGACCCTGGCGCAGGCCTTGCACTTGTCGCAGCGCACCCTGCAGCGGCGTCTGCAGGAAGAGGGCACCAGCTTCCAGGCGTTGCTCGACGACACCCGGCGCGAACTGGCCGAACAGTACCTGGCCCAGCCGGGCATGACCCTGCTGGAAACCGCCTACCTGCTGGGCTTCGCCGACCCCAGCAACTTCTACCGCGCGTTCCGCCGGTGGTTCGATACCACGCCCAGTGAGTACCGCGCCCGGCTCGGCGCCGTGGGCGAAGGGCTCAGTGACGCCAGAACGCCGGCATGCACAACACTAGCACGGTGATGATTTCCAGCCGGCCAAGCAGCATGCCGGCAGCCAGGATCCACTTGGCGGCGTCCGGCAGCGTGGCGTAGTTGCCCGACGGGCCGATCACTTCCCCCAGGCCAGGTCCCACCCCGGAGACCGTACCGGCAGCCCCGGTCAGGGCGGTCATCCAGTCCACCCCCAGCAGCGACAGCAGCAGCGCCATGACGCAGATGGTGATGGCGAAGAAGAACGAGAACGTCAGGATCGAGCGCACGATATCTTCATCGAGGCGGTGGCCGTTGTACTTCTGCTTGATCACCGCACGCGGGTGGATCAGCTGGTTGAGGCTGGCCTTGAGCAGGATGTAGGCGACCTGGAAACGGAAGATCTTGATGCCGCCCGCGGTCGAGCCGGAACAGCCGCCGACGAAGCCCAGGTAGAAGAACAGCATCAGCGAAAAGTTGCCCCACAGGCTGTAGTCACCCAGGGCGAAACCGGTGGTGGTGACGACCGAGGTCACGTTCAGCGCCACGTGGCGCAGCGCGTCCAGCCAGTGCAGGTTGGTGCTGTACCAGTACCAGGTTCCCAGAACCAGCCAGGTGACCAGCAGCATGCCCAGCAAGCCCTGCACCTGCTGGTCGCGGAGCAGCGCCCTGCGGTTGCCGCGCAGGGTGGCCACGTACAGGGTGAACGGCAGGCTGCCCATGATCATTACCACCACTGCCACCCAGTGCACGGCGGGAATGTCCCATTTCGCCAGGGACTGGTCGGAGGTGGAAAAACCACCGGTGGAAATCGCCGACATGGCGTGGTTGATGGCATCGAACGGGCTCATGCCGGCCCACCAGAAAGCCAGCGCGCCAAGGATCGAGAAGCCGACGTATACCCCCACGATCGACTTGGCGACCATGTGCGAGCGCGGCATGACCTTTTCGGAGCGGTCGGAAGACTCGGTCTGGAACAGGCGCATGCCACCAATGCGCAGCAGCGGCAGGATGGCCACCGCCATGGCGATGAAGCCGATACCGCCCAGCCAGTGCAGCATCGAGCGCCACATCAGGATGCCTGGCGACATGCTGTCGAGCCCGCTGAGCACGGTGGCGCCGGTGGCGGTGATGCCCGACATGCTTTCGAAGAAGGCGTCGGTGTAGCTGATGTGCTGGGTCAGCAGGAAGGGCAGGGCGGCGAACACGCAGACCACCAGCCAGCTGCAGACCGTCAGCAGGTACATGTCGCGTGGCCGCAGGTGCACATGCTCGGGCCGCCCTTGCAGCACCATGGCCAGCCCGGCAATGAAGGTGATCAGGCTGGACCACAGGAACGACGGCATGTCGCCGGTGCGTTCGAATATCACCAAGGTCGCCATGGGCACGGCCATGCCCACAGCCAGGGTGATCAGGAAGATGCCGATGATGAAACCAATGATCCTTAAGGTCGGCAACGCCATGTGATCTGCTCTGACTCGAAACGGAAGGGCGCCATTCTACCTATGGGCCGGGCCGCTGCAAGCCAGGCGCGGCACGCTGCACGAAAAGCCGGCGTGCTGCAGCTTGCAGCTTGCAGCTTAGGGCGTGCAGCTTGAGAATGGCCGCACATTCCACTGCCAGGAGGGTAGCCGATGGAGGCTCTCGACGCATTGCTCAACCGTGTTTCCGTGCCACGCCTGACCGACCCTGCCCCCAATGCCGCCCAGCGCGAGGCGCTGTTCCAGGCTGCCCTGCGGGCGCCGGACCACGGCCAACTGCGGCCTTGGCGGTTCCTGACCATCGAAGGGCAGGGCCGCGAGAAGCTGGGCGAGCTGTTCGCCGAAGCGGTGCAGCACAAGGGTGAAGCCACCCAGGCTGCGCTGGACAAAGCCCGCGCCATGCCGCTGCGCGCACCGTTGCTGATCGTGGTGGTGGCCAGCTTGCAGGACCACTTCAAGGTGCCCAAGTCCGAGCAGCGCCTGGCGGCGGGCTGTGCGGCACATGGCATCCTGATCGCTGCCCATGCGCAGGGCATCGGCGCCGTATGGCGCACCGGGGACATGGCCTTCGACGCGCATGTGCACAAGGGGCTGGGGCTGGCGGAGAACGAGGAACTGATCGGCTACCTGTACGTCGGCACGCCAATGACCGAGCCACGGACCGCGCCGGTGCTGGCCACCGCTGATTTCGTCACGGGCTGGGGCGAGTGACGCGGGCGCGAGCAAGGGCTGCGCTGCAGCCCTGAACGTACACGGCCTTGGCAGCCTTACGCTGAAGCGGCTTGCAAGGGCAGTTCAAGCCGGGCGACAAAGCCGCCCTGCGGGTGGTTGTGCAGTACCAGACTGCCGCCATGCCGCTCCGCCGCCTTGCGCGCAATCGCCAACCCCAGGCCGTGCCCTGGGGCCTCCTGCCCCGGTGCGCGGAAGAACGGTTCACCCAGCTGGGCGAGGTACTCCGGGGCTGCACCCGGGCCATGGTCGCGCACACAGATCACCACCCGCGCCTGATCGCGCACGGCACTGACTTCGATGGGCTGGCCTGCCGGGTTGAAGCGCAGGGCGTTGCGCAGCAGGTTGTCCACGGCCCGCTCGATCAGTGTCGGCCAACCTTGCAACACCAGCCCCGGTTGCGCCTCCAGGCGCACGTCCTGGTCGGGCGCGCCGAGCAGGGCGTCCTTGCGCACACTGCCCAACAAGGCATTGAGGTCTATCGCTTCGGCGTGGGCCTGTTCGGCATCCACGCGGGCCAGGGTGAGTATTTCGCTGATCAGGTCTTCCAACCGGTCGCACTCGCGGGTCAGGCGCGGCCACAGGGCCTGGCGCTGTTCGGGCTCGGCGCGTTCGGCCAGGGCCAGGGCAATGCGCAGCCTGGCCAGCGGTGAGCGCAGTTCGTGGGACACGTCGCGCAGCAATTGGCGCTGGCTGGCGAGGGTGCTTTGCAGGCGCGCGCCCATCTTGTTGAAGTCGTTGGCCAGCACGCCGAATTCGTCACGCCGGGCTGCCAGGCGCGCCAGGCTGTTCTGCTGATAGGTGCTCTGGCCCAGGTCGTGCACAGCGCTGCGCAAGCGGCTCAACGGGCGCGTGATGGACAGCGTGACCAGCAGGCTGAACAGGGTCAACACCACCAGGGCGATGCCCAGTGCGCTGAGTGGCCACATCAGGCTGTCCCGGTGCCACTCATCCAGCGCCGGGTGGGGGATGCGGTAGATCAGCAGGTAGGTCTGGCCGGTGTCGGGGCTGGTGTATTCCTCGGTCAGCCGGCGCCATGGCAGGCGGCGCTGGTCGTTGTGCTGGCGTGCCTCGAAGGCTGCTGCCCGGCGCGGGAACGTGCCGGGCACCACCGCGTCACCACTGTCATCGAGCACCTGCACGTCGATCTTGTAGCGGTCCTTGCGCTGTTCCAGGAACTGCTGCGCTGCAGTCACGCCCTCCTGCTCGTAGTGCCTGGCCCACTGGCTGGCCAGCGTGTTCAGGCCGGGGTGGCGGCTGAGGATCCAGGCGTCCTGGTTGAGCATGTGCCCAAGCAAGATCGACAGGCCTGCAACCAGGGTGATGGCCAACCAGAAGCTGGCCAGGATGCGCCAGAACAGTGAACGCAAGAGCACCTCCTAAAACAGAAAAAGCCCGGCTCGCGCTGGGGCGAGCCGGGCATCAGGCTGACAGCTTACTGGGCCTTTTTGGCTTTTTCAGCTTTCCAGGCCTGGAACTCCTGCCACTCGGCTTTCTTGGCAGCGCGTTCCTTTTGCAGTTCGTCGAACTTCTTCTGCTGGTCCGGCTTGAGCAGGTTGCGCACGGCGGTGTCGGTCTTGGCGCGGCTGGCTTGCAGTTCGTCCTTCATGGCTTTCTGGTCGGCAGCCGGCAGTTTGGCCAGGTAACGCTCGGTAATGTCGCGGCGCTGCTGCATTTGCTCGCCCATCAGCTTGCCGATCTGCTGGCGCTGGTCACGGCTCAGGTCCAGTTGCTGGAAGGCCGCTTCACCGCGGTGATGCGGGCCGTCGTGACGTGGGCCGCCGTCAGGCATGGCCATGGCTACGGTTGGCAGGGCGGCGGCGAACATCAGGGCGATAAGGGTCTTGCGCATGGTGTCTCTCCTTTCATAGGCCGGTGGTTACCGGATGAGCACAGTCTAGGGAGATCACCGTCAAGCGCAGTCAGTGGATGGTAAAGGCTGGGTAAAGAACAGCTGGAAGCTACAAGCTGCAAGCTACAAGCTACAAGCTACAAGCTACAAGCTACAAGCTACAAGCTACAAGCTTAAAGCTTAAAGCTACAAGTGAGGCCGATCGCGATTCTGCTCTTTCTTGCAGCTTGCAGCTTGCAGCTCGCAGCAGCTCACAGGCAGTAGTAATAGCCGCGGCTGCGCAGGGCGACGATGCGTGGCCGGCCATCGGCATGCGGGCCGATCTTCTTGCGCAGGTTGCTGACGTGCATGTCCAGGCTGCGGTCGTAGAGGGTGAGCTTGCGGCCCAGGCCGATCTGCGCCAGTTCCTGTTTGTCCAGCGGCTCGCCAGGCTGGCGCAGCAGCGCTTCAAGTATGCGGCTTTCGGACAAGGTCAAGGTCATTTCCCGGCCATCGATGCTGGCCACGCCGCGGGCTGGGCTATAGACCAAGTCGCCCAGCTCCAGCTGGCTGGTGGCGGCAACGGGGTGGCTGCGGCGCAGTACTGCACGCAGGCGCGCGGTAAGCTCGCGTGGGTCGCACGGTTTGGCCAGGTAATCGTCGGCACCCAGTTCCAGGCCAAGAATACGGTCAAGCGGCTCGCCACGGGCCGACAGCATCAGCACCGGCAGTTCGGCGTGCTCGCTGCGCAGTTGTTTGAGCAACTCCAGGCCGCTGCCGTCGGGCAACATGACATCCAGCACCACGGCCGCAGGTGCATGCTCGGCCAAGGCCTGGCGTGCACTCTGCCCGTCGTGGCAGGCACGTACGGAAAACCCTTCCTGGGTCAGCCAGCTGCACAGCAGCTCGCACAGTTCCTGGTCATCATCAATCAGTAACAGCTCGCTCATGACTCACTCGATTCCACCATTGACGGCGGCTCTGCGGCCCGCCAGTGGCAAAGATACCGCAGACTGATGGCTTGCGTATAACGGCAGCTATCGCCTGGCCACTTCGCGGGCATGGAGCGGTCAGGTCAAGGCAGCACTTGCTTGAACGGCTTGACCACGACCTTGTCGTACACGCCTGCGGCAATGTACGGGTCGGCATCGGCCCAGGCCTGGGCTTCGGCCAGCGAGGCAAACTCGGCGACGATCAGGCTGCCGCTGAAGCCGGCTTCGCCCGGGTCGTTGCTGTCGATGGCCGGGTGTGGGCCGGCCAGCACCACGCGGCCTTCGGCCTTGAGCTGCTGCAGGCGTTCGATGTGCGCCGGGCGGGCAGCCAGGCGCTTTTCCAGGGAGTTCGCGACGTCGCTGGCAATGATGGCGTAGAGCATGTCAATCCTTGGGTTTGGAGGTAGAAGGGTCGTCGTGCAGGTGGCGCGACAGGTACACGCCTTGCGCCACCAGGAAGATCACGGTCATGCCCAGGCTGCCGAACACCTTGAAGTCCACCCAGAAGTCCTGGAAGGTGAAGGCGACGAACAGGTTGGCCGCACCACAGAACAGGAAGAACGCGATCCAGGCCAGGTTCAAGCGCGTCCAGATGGCATCCGGGAGGGTGAGGGCGTGACCCATGATGCGTTTGATCAGCACCCGGTCACCGATGAAGTGGCTGCCGGCAAAGCCCAGGGCGAACAGCCAGTTGACCACCGGCGCCTTCCACTTGAGGAAGGTTTCGCTGTGGAAGGTCAGGGTCAGGCCGCCGAATACCAGGCAGGCCACCAGGGTCAGCCACTGGCCCTTTTCCAGCTTGCGCTGGCGCAGGAACAGCGCGCCGTACACCACCAGCGAGCTGACGATCAGCATGGCCGTGGCGCTGTAGATACCGCCGAATTCGAAGCTGTGGCCAGCGACTTCAAGCGGGCGTGGGTCCAGCTTGTACACGATGAAGAACAGCAACAGCGGGATGAAATCGATGAATTGTTTCACAATGGCAGCCAGAATCGGGATGTGACGGCATAATAACAAACATCGATTCCAGCGAAAGCGCTCCTCCATGAATGTTGATCTGCACTGTCACAGCACGGCCTCCGACGGCGCCCTGTCGCCCACGGCGCTGGTCGCCCGGGCCCATGAGCACGGGGTGCAAACGCTGGCCCTGACCGACCATGACACCCTCGAAGGCCTGCCCGAAGCGCGCCTGGCCTGCGTTGAGCGGGGCATGCGCTGGGTCAGCGGGGTCGAGCTTTCGTGCACCTGGGGGGGCGCAACCATTCACGTGCTGGGCTACGACTTCCCGCTCGATGCGCCGCCATTGCTGGCGGCGATCGAAGCGTTGCACCGCGGCCGCTGGCTGCGCGCCGAAGAAATCGACAAGCGGTTGGCCGCCAAGGGCATGCCAGGCACCCTCGACGGCGCCCGCGCCGTGCAGCACGAGCTGGGCGACAGCGGCAACGCACCGGCGCGCCCGCACTTTGCCGAATACCTGGTGCGTGCCGGGCACGTCAAGGACCGCGGCGAGGCGTTTCGCAAGTGGCTGGGGGCGGGCAAGCTGGGCGACGTCAAGCAGCATTGGCTCACCCTTGATGAAACCGTTGCCACGCTGCGCCAGTCCAAAGCCTGGGTGAGCCTGGCCCATCCCATGCACTACGACCTGACCCGCAGCAAGCGCAGGCGGCTGATTGCCGACTATATTCAGGCAGGTGGGCAGGCGCTTGAAGTGGTCAACGGGATGATGCCTGCCGAGCAGGTGGGCACCCTGTCCATCCTTACCCGTGAGTTCGGCCTGCTGGCAAGCGCTGGCAGTGACTTCCACGGCCCCGGCACCTGGGGCGAGATCGGTGCCTACCGGCCTTTGCCCGAGGACCTGCCGCCTTTGTGGCGCCGATTCAGCCATGAACAGCCTATTACGGTATGAACAGGACGACTACGTGAGCCAATTTTTCCAGATTCATCCGGAGAACCCCCAGCCGCGGCTGATCCGCCAGGCGGTAGAGATCATCCGCAAGGGGGGCGTGGTGGTGTACCCCACCGATTCGGCCTATGCGTTGGGTTGCCAGATCGGCGACAAGGCGGCGATCGAGCGCGTCCGGCGCCTGCGTGGCCTGGACAAGACCCACAACTTCACCCTGATGTGCTGCGACATGTCGCAGCTGGGGTTGTATGCCAAGGTCGATACCGGCACCTTCCGCCTGCTCAAGGCGCACGTGCCTGGGCCGTACACCTTCATCCTCAACGGCACCCGCGAAGTGCCCCGCCTGCTGCTGCACGAAAAACGCCGCACCATCGGCCTGCGGGTACCAGACCACGCCATTACCCTGGCGTTGCTGGCTGAGCTGGGCGAGCCGCTGATGAGCGTGAGCCTGATCCTGCCTGGCGATAACGAGCCGATGACCGACCCTTACGAAATTCGTGCGCGCCTGGAGCACCATGTCGACCTGGTGATCGATGGCGGCTACGGTGACCTCAAGGCGTCGACCATCATCGACCTTTCCGGCGACGAACCTGAGCTGATTCGAGAAGGCTGCGGCGACCCTGCGCCGTTCATGGCCAGCGCGTGAGCCAGCTGCAAGCGCCCGAGGCGCCGGCCACGCAGGTCGACGAGCCGCGGCAGTTGCAACTGGCCTTGGTCTACGGCGAAGCCCTGACCGAGATGCCGCTGGACCTGTACATCCCGCCAGACGCCCTGGAAGTCATCCTGGAAGCCTTCGAAGGGCCGCTGGACCTGTTGCTGTACCTGATCCGCAAGCAGAACATCGACATCCTCGACATCCCCGTGGCTGAAATCACCCGCCAGTACATGGGCTATGTGGAGCTGATGAAAAGCGTGCGCCTGGAACTGGCCGCCGAATACCTGGTAATGGCGGCCATGCTTGCCGAGATCAAGTCGCGCATGCTGCTGCCGCGCTCGGCCGAGGCCGAGGAAGAGGAGGGTGACCCGCGCGCCGAGTTGATCCGCCGGCTGCAAGAGTACGAGCGTTTCAAGGCCGCAGCCGAAGGTATCGACGCGTTGCCACGGGTTGGCCGTGAGGTGCGGGTGCCGCGCCTGGAGGCACCGCAGGCCAAGGTGCGCAAGCTGTTGCCGCAGGTCAGCCTGGAAGAGCTGCTGGTGTCCATGGCCGAGGTGATGCGGCGCAACGACCTGTTCGAGAGCCACCAGATCAGCCGTGAAACGCTGTCCACCCGCGAGCGCATGAGCCAGGTGCTGGAGCGCCTCAAGGGCGGTGCTTTCGTGCCGTTCGTCGAGCTGTTCGGGCACGACGAGGGCAAGCTGGGGGTAGTGGTCACCTTCATGGCGATTCTCGAACTGGTCAAGGAAGCGCTGATCGAACTGGTGCAGAATGAACCCTTCGCCGCCATCCACGTGCGGCTTCGCCCGGCGCTTGTTGAAGAACCCGATGAACCTGAATGAACCCCGCGACCTGGCGTCGCTGATCGAAGCCTTCCTGCTGGCGTCGGGCAAACCGCAATCACTGGAGCGTCTGTTCGAGTTGTTCGAGGAAGCCGAGCGCCCCGAGCCCAAGGTTTTCAGGCAGGCGCTGGAGGTGCTGGGCAAATCGTGCAACGGCCGCGCTTTCGAGCTCAAGGAGGTGGCCAGCGGCTACCGCCTGCAAATTCGCGAAGCCTACGCCCCTTGGGTCGGCCGCTTGTGGGAAGAGCGCCCGCAGCGCTATTCGCGTGCCTTGCTGGAAACCCTGGCGTTGATCGCCTATCGCCAGCCGATCACCCGTGGCGAGATCGAGGATGTGCGCGGGGTGGCGGTGAACAGCAATATCATCAAGACCCTGATGGAGCGCGAGTGGATACGCGTGGTGGGCTACCGCGAGGTGCCCGGCCGGCCGGCGATGTTCGCCACCACCAAGGCGTTCCTGGACCACTTCAACCTCAAGAGCCTGGAGCAGTTGCCAGCGTTGGCCGAGTTGCGCGAGCTGCAGCCTGAGCCGCTGCTCGACCCGGATGATGCACCGGTACCGGCCCACCTGCAGGCCCTGGCCGATGCCAGCCTGGGCGAGCAGGAAGCGGTTGACGAGCCAAAGGAGGAAACCAGCTTCCGCAGCTTGCTGGTGGAGCTGGATGCCATGGAAGAAGGGCTGAAGACCGACTTTGACGATTTGCGTGGGCAAGCACCTGAGGCCGCGGTGGAAGAAGAGGGCAAGCTGCAGCCCTGATCGTGCGGTTGCCTGTAGCGGCCCTGCGCGGCAAGCACCTCACCGTTAGGCAGAAACCTCTCGCTGCCCCCGCAAAACCTCCTAACCTGCAGTGCGTTCCCCCGCCGAACCGCGTATGATGCGCGGCCTTTTGGCGCATTCGTCGCCAGAAACCCTTTGTCATTCCTACACCGGGAGGTGCCCAGATGAGTGAGCAAGACCTGCAAGACACCGCAATTACCCCGCCGTCCGGCGAAAAACTGCAGAAAGTGCTGGCCCGCATCGGCGTGGGCTCGCGCCGTGACGTCGAGGCCTGGATCAGCCAGGGCCGGATCAAGGTCAACGGCGTCGCGGCTACCCTCGGCCAACGCGTCGACCTGCACGATGCCATTGCCGTTGACGGCAAGCTGATCAAGCGCGAGGAGGCTGCCGAGGCCACCCGCCGGGTGATCATGTACAACAAACCCGATGGCGAGATCTGCACCCGTGACGACCCGGAAGGCCGCCCGACCGTGTTCAATCGCCTGCCGCGGCCAAAAGAAGGCCGTTGGATCAACATTGGCCGACTCGACATCAACACCACCGGCCTGCTGCTGTTCACCACCGACGGTGAACTGGCCAACCGCCTGATGCACCCGTCCTACGAGATGGACCGCGAGTACGCGGTGCGTGTGCGTGGTGAAGTCGATGACGAGATGATCGAGCGCCTGAAGGCCGGTGTAATGCTCGAAGACGGCCCGGCCAAGTTCACCGACATCCAGAAGGCACCCGGTGGCGAAGGTTTCAACCACTGGTACCACTGCGTGGTGATGGAAGGCCGTAACCGCGAGGTGCGTCGCCTGTGGGAATCCCAGGGCATGGTGGTCAGCCGCCTGAAGCGCGTGCGCTTCGGCCCGGTGTTCCTCAACTCCGACCTGCCGATGGGCCGCTGGCGGGAAATGTCCCAGGGCGAAATCGACATCCTGGCCGCTGAAGTCGGCTTGCAGCCGGTTGCGCTGCCTGCCTTGAACCTCAAGGCCAAGGACAAGATGGAGCGACTGCAGCGCAAATCGTCCCGCCCGCTGGGCCGTGGCGAGCGCGTGCGCAACCTGCGCCCGGCCCACGAAGGTGCTGCCGCTGGCGAGCGCCCGGCACGCCAGCCGCGTGAAGAAGCGCCACGCAAAGGCAACCGCGGCAGCGCCGTGGCCGAGCGCCCAAGCGAAATGCGCAAGCGCCCAGCCAAGCCTGAAGGTGACAAGCCTGCCGGCCGTGGCCGTGGCAAGCCGCGTGGCTGATTGGCCCAATTAAGTAATTTGGGGCCGCTTTGCGGCCCCAAGACACTGAAGCAAAAGAATTTTTCGGACGACTGGCAAGTCCGCGAACCACCCCGTAAAGAAATGTGTACAAAATCAGCCGATTTCCGTTCGTGTTTCGGAATACGCCCCGGCCTGTCAAAAAAACTTGCCGCTGCCAACGATGCAAGCCCCCCGCGCCAATCCCCACCACCCTTGCCCAAACCCCCTTGCCCACGGTGTTATAGCCGCTATTGCCGTGTGCAACAGCCGGTTCACAGCGCCTGGCTGACAAAACAACAAATGGAGGCGCCATGTACGCCGATCACTCCGCCTTTGAAGGCCTATACCACAGGATCGCTGCGTTTTTTCCCGAGGAAAGGATGCAACGCGTTGACGCCTGCGCGTTTGCAGGGGTATACAGTGCGCCGCGTTTTACCTGTGACCCCCTTGCGTACCGCGCACTCTTGATCACGCCTGGTTGACCCGCCCCGGCGGCACCTGAGGTCGAGAAACCCAAGGTAACCACCTTGCCCATTCCGCTGCGCCACGAGCGCGGTGGGTCCGATTCCGTCACAGATAAAAACAATGCAGGTGACTTCGTTCATGAGTGGACAAAACATGCATTCAGGCGAGCTCAAGCGGGGCCTGAAGAACCGTCACATCCAGTTGATCGCCCTTGGCGGCGCAATTGGTACCGGCCTGTTCCTCGGCTCGGCAGGCGTGATGAAATCCGCCGGCCCGTCGATGATCCTCGGTTACGCCATCTGCGGCTTCATCGCCTTCATGATCATGCGCCAGCTTGGCGAGATGATCGTCGAGGAGCCGGTGGCCGGCTCATTCAGCCATTTTGCCCACACCTACTGGGGCGGCTTCGCCGGTTTCCTGTCTGGCTGGAACTGCTGGGTGCTGTACATCCTGGTGGGCATGTCGGAGCTGTCGGCGGTTGGCAAGTATGTCCATTACTGGTGGCCGGAAATCCCGACCTGGGTTACCGCAGCCGCCTTCTTCGTGCTGATCAACGCCATCAACCTGATGAACGTGAAGTTCTTCGGTGAAGCCGAATTCTGGTTCGCCATCATCAAGGTGGTCGCCATCGTCAGCATGATCGGCCTGGGTGCCTACCTGCTGACCAGCGGCAGCGGCGGCCCGGAGGCCACCGTCGCCAACCTGTGGTCGCACGGCGGGTTCTTCCCCAATGGCGTCAGCGGCCTGGTGATGGCCCTGGCCTTCATCATGTTCTCTTTCGGTGGCCTGGAAATGCTCGGGTTCACCGCTGCCGAGGCCGACAAGCCGAAGACCGTGATCCCCAAGGCGATCAACCAGGTCATCTACCGTATCCTGATCTTCTACGTGGGTGCGTTGGTGGTGCTGCTGTCGCTGACCCCGTGGGACAACCTGGTGGCCAGCATCGACGCCTCGGGCGGCAGTTATGGCAGCAGCCCATTCGTGCAGGTGTTCTCGCTGCTGGGCAGTGACGTGGCCGCCAACCTGCTGAATTTCGTGGTGCTGACGGCCGCGCTGTCGGTGTACAACAGCGGCACCTACTGCAATGCCCGCATGCTGCTGGGCATGGCGGAGCAGGGCGATGCCCCGGCAGCGCTGGCCAAGGTCGACAAACGCGGCGTGCCGGTGCGCTCGATTCTGGTGTCGGCAGCGGTGACCTTCGTGGCCGTGCTGCTCAACTACCTGATGCCGCAAAATGCCCTGGAACTGCTGATGTCGCTGGTGGTGGCTACCCTGGTGATCAACTGGGCGATGATCAGTTATTCGCACCTGAAATTCCGCCAGCACCTTGACCGCACCGGCCAGAAGCCGCTGTTCAAGGCGCTGTGGTACCCCTATGGCAACTATGTGGTGCTGGCCTTCGTGGTGCTGATTCTCGGCATCATGCTGATGATTCCAGGCATTCAGGTGTCGGTGTACGCGATCCCGATCTGGCTGTTTGCGATGTTCGTGGTGTACATGGTCAAGCCACGTCGGCGGCTGAATACCGGTGGGGTTGCTGGAACCGTAGCCAAGTAAGGGTCTGCAGGAAATAGAGAAACCCGAAGCCGGGGGACTGGCTTCGGGTTTTTTATTGCCTGTTTGGGCTCTATCGCCGGCAAGCCAGCTCCCAGAGGGATCGCATCAGGGCTGATAGGTGTTTGCCACAAGGTAT
>NZ_DKJF01000096.1:0-68850 GCF_002454615.1 Pseudomonas sp. UBA6699 | reverse complement strand
TAACTGGCCCGAAACAAGCGTAGGAGCGAGCGCAGCTCGCGATGCGCCGCGCGGGCGGCGCTCGATCTGCGCAACACCGCAAAAACCAAGGCAGGCACCTCGCCGCCCTGATGCGGTCCTTGCTGGTTTGCTGCCTCAAGATAGACCTGATTATGGGGTTTGTTGGGGCTGCCGTTGGGTCGCGTGAGGGCTGCCATTTGTATGGCGAAAGGAATGCAGCGCCTGTGAGACCGAGCGCCGCCCGCGCGGCGCATCGCCGGCAAGCCGGCTCCCACATCTGTTTCGGGCCAATGATGCCTGTGTGATTTGCGCGCGCCCCCTTTGGCGCATGGCTCGATACCGCGCCGTATTTACTAGGCGGTCGCCTGCGCTGGCCCAGGATGGACTGGCCCGAAACAGATGTGGGAGCCGGCAAGCTGAACTGGCATGCAGCACAGAGGCACCCCTGATAGGCGCGATTCGCCTGTAGGAGCGGCCTTGTGTCGCGAAAGGGCCGCAGAGCGGCCCCGGCAATTTTGCGTTGGCGCATAGATCCCGGGGGCGCTACGCACCCCTTTCGCGACACAAGGCCGCTCCTACAGGGTTCATCCGCGAAAGGGCCGGTACCGGCAAAAACAAAGGCCCGGCGCTTTTACAAGCCCCGGGCCTTCGTTCAACCGCATTCCACTATCAATGGAACTGCTCTTCCTCAGTCGAACCAGTCAGTGCAGTCACCGACGAAGCCCCACCCTGAATAACAGTGGTCATGTCGTCGAAGTAGCCAGTGCCCACTTCCTGCTGGTGCGCCACGAAGGTGTAGCCCTTGCTGGCGTCAGCGAATTCCTGCTCCTGCAGCTTCACATAGGCGGTCATGTCGTTGCGGGCGTAGTCGTGCGCCAGGTTGAACATGCCGTGCCACATGTTGTGGATGCCGGCCAGGGTGATGAACTGGTGTTTGTAGCCCATGGCCGACAGTTCGCGCTGGAACTTGGCAATGGTGGCGTCGTCCAGGTTCTTCTTCCAGTTGAAGGAAGGCGAGCAGTTGTACGAAAGGATCTGGTCCGGGTACTCCTTCTTGATCGCTTCGGCGAAGCGGCGGGCTTCGTCCAGGTCCGGTTTGGCAGTCTCGCACCAGATCAGGTCGGCATACGGCGCGTAGGCCAGGCCGCGGGCGATGGCCTGGTCGAGGCCGGCGCGTACCTTGTAGAAGCCTTCACGGGTGCGCTCGCCAATCACGAACGGCTGGTCGTACGGGTCGCAGTCGCTGGTCAGCAAGTCGGCGGCGTTGGCGTCGGTACGGGCCAGGATAATGGTCGGTACGCCCGATACGTCAGCAGCCAGGCGTGCAGCCACCAGCTTCTGTACGGCTTCCTGGGTCGGTACCAGTACCTTGCCACCCATGTGGCCGCACTTTTTCACCGAGGCCAGCTGGTCTTCGAAGTGCACGCCGGCGGCGCCTGCTTCGATCATGTTCTTCATCAGCTCGTAGGCGTTCAGTACGCCGCCGAAACCGGCTTCGGCGTCAGCCACGATCGGCGCGAAGTAGTCGATGTAGCCTTCGTCGCCCGGGTTCTTGCCCGCTTTCCACTGGATCTGGTCAGCGCGGCGGAACGCATTGTTGATGCGCTTGACCACGGTCGGTACCGAGTCGACCGGGTACAGCGACTGGTCCGGGTACATGGACTCGGCCGAGTTGTTGTCGGCGGCAACCTGCCAGCCGGACAGGTAGATGGCCTGGATGCCGGCTTTTACCTGCTGGACTGCCTGGCCGCCAGTCAGGGCGCCCATGCAGTTGACGAAGTCTTTCTCAGGGCGGAAGGACGGGTGGGCACCTTCGGTGACCAGCTTCCACAGTTTCTCTGCACCCTGGCGGGCAAAGGTGTGCTCGGGTTGCACGGAGCCACGCAGGCGAACGACATCAGCGGCGGTGTAGGTACGGGTCACGCCTTTCCAGCGCGGGTTCTCGGCCCAGTCTTTCTCGAGGGCTGCAATTTGCTGTTCGCGTGTCAGTGCCATGGAAATAAACCTCGTCGCATCGATCTTGAGTTAATTGTGCTGATGCTCGGAGCAGATCAGGTGCCTGGCGGCTGTCCTGTTCGCAGGTGTGCGGCGGCGAACGCGAAGGCTCGAAGGGGAAGGAGAGTGCAGGCCAGGCAGAGGGCGCCCCGGCAGGTCGGCTCGTGGATGCCTAACTGCGGTGCTACGCGATTGCCAGTACTGCGGTGATGCGCTTCCGTCCCTCGGGACAACTTCTTCGTTGCAGTCGCAATCCCGTCGAACCGCCTTGTGGGCCGTATAGACACAAGGCGCCTCCGGGGGTGGGAGGAGCGCGCCTCGAAGGCCCTTGCCAGGGCCCCTGATTAGCGGGAGCGAGGCCATCATGCCCTTGGGAAAAACACCCTGTCAAATGTTTTGTAGTGGTTTTTTGTGCTTACTACATCTTTGGTCTAATACGACTTGTCAGTCAGTTTCAAGGCCTTTGGTCGAGGCCTTGAATTGCCTGGGATCAGTCGAGAAGGTCGACTTTTACACGCAAAGTCATGTTTTCACCGCGCTGGGTGCTGTAACTGCGGCTTGACGTACTGCGGTCCGCTTGGCTCTGCTGGTTGTAGCCCGCCAGGGTGATCCACTCGCCGAGCTTGCCAGTGATGGTTGTGTCGGTACTTTGCACTTTTACTACATCTGCACGTTCCTGGCTGATGCGGTCATTATTTGTGCTTATTTGCAGACGAACCGTTTCTCCGCTCAGAGTCGGGGTGACATAGAAACCTTGGGTCACGTTGCGGTATTCGGTGTTGCTCTGGAGGCGCCCGTAGCCGTCGGTGCTGGTGCTGGTAACCGGGATGCTCTGGCCAACCTGGATGAGTGCTGGCTGGCCTTCGCTGGCCTGAACTTGCTGCATGCCACCGTCGCGGTTGCTGGTGCCGTAGCGAATGACCTGGCCGTTGCCCCGGTTGTCCTGGAAGTTGCTGTCGTTGTTGTCAACGCTGATCAGCAGGCGCTTGGGCGCGGTATCCAGCTGCTGCAGCAAGGCACGCAGGTCGTCGATGCGCTCGGGGCTGGCGTTGACGATCAGCTTGTTCTCGAAGGCGCTGACCGTGCCGTCTTTGGCGATGAATGCCTGTGCGGCAGGCAGCAGTTCGGCACTGCTGCGGTGCTGCAGCGGCAATACCTCGGTGGCGGCCTGGGCGGTGAGGCTGGCGGCCACCAGCAGGGCGGCGCTTATGGGGCGTAGCGGCATGTCCATGATCTCCGCAGGTGGGGTTGCCATGATGGCAAAGGCGTCCTGCCTGTGCTGGATGCACATCAAAAACTGCCTTTTATCCTGGCTTTATCCAGGAAACTATAAATTATAGTCAGCCAGATAATTGCAGATAATCGCCCTCCACAGGCCGTGCCAGGGAGCCTGAGAGCCCTTCGGCACATTGCGCGGTGGCTGCTGTCAGACAAATTCCGTAACATCCCGCCTTCGATTTTTGCCCGCTCTAAAGGCCGTACAGGTGCCCAGGCTGTTGTCCGGCTAATTACAGGATGCCCATGAAACACACCCGACTACGCGCCGACCTGCTCGCCGGCCTGACCACCTCGTTTGCCTTGGTGCCCGAGTGCATCGCCTTTGCCCTGGTGGCCCACCTTAACCCGCTGATGGGCCTGTACGGTGCGTTCATCATTTGCACCTTGACCGCACTGTTCGGCGGTCGGCCGGGCATGATTTCCGGGGCTGCCGGCTCGATGGCGGTGGTGATCGTGGCGCTGGTGGTGCAGCACGGCGCGCAATACCTGCTGGCAACGGTGCTGCTGGGCGGGGTGGTGATGATTCTGTTCGGCCTGCTGCGCCTGGGCAAGCTGGTGCGCCTGGTGCCGTACCCGGTCATGCTGGGCTTCGTCAACGGCCTGGCCATTGTCATTGCCATGGCCCAGCTGGAGCACTTCAAAAACGGTGAGCACTGGCTCAGTGGTACGCCGCTGTACCTGATGATTGGCCTGGTGGCGCTGACCATGGCGGTGGTCTACCTGCTGCCGAAGCTCACCCGCGCCGTACCGCCGGCACTGGTGGCGATTCTTGGCGTTGGCTTGCTGGTGTACCTGCTCGGCTTGCCCACCCGCACCTTGGGTGACATGGCGCACATCGCTGGCGGCTTGCCGGGGCTGGCGCTGCCGGATGTGCCGTGGAACCTGGAAACCCTCAAGATCATCGCCCCCTACGCGGTGCTGATGGCCATGGTCGGCCTGCTGGAAACCCTACTCACGCTGAACCTGACCGACGAAATCACCGAAAGCCGCGGCTACCCGGACCGCGAGTGCGTGGCATTGGGCGCCGCGAACATGGTGTCGGGCCTGTGCGGTGGCATGGGGGGTTGCGCGATGATCGGGCAAACGGTGATCAACCTGAGCTCCAATGGCCGTGGCCGGCTGTCGGGTGTGGTAGCCGGTGTGATGATTCTGCTGTTCGTGTTGTTCCTGTCGCCTTTGATCGAGCGTATTCCCCTGGCGGCGCTGGTTGGCGTGATGTTCGTGGTGGCCCAGCAGACCTTTGCCTGGGCGTCCTTGCGGGTGTTGCACAAGGTGCCGGTCAACGATGTGCTGGCGATCATAGCGGTGACCGTGGTCACGGTGTTTACCGACCTGGCCATGGCAGTGCTGTTCGGCATCGTGATCGCGGCGCTGAACTTTGCCTGGCAGCATGCCCGGGAGTTGTACGCCGACAGCCATGAAGACGCCGATGGCAGCAAACGTTATCAAGTGCATGGCACGCTGTTCTTCGCCTCGACCACTTCATTTCTCGACCAGTTCGATGCCGCCAGCGACCCGGCCCAGGTCACGCTGGACTGCCAGCACCTGAGCTTTGTCGATTACTCGGCGGTTGCCGCACTGCAGACCTTGCGCGAGCGTTATGCCAAGGCGGGCAAGCACCTGCGCGTGGTGCATCTGTCGGAGCGGTGCAAGAAGCTGTTGAAGCGGGCAGGGGAGCAGCACTGAGAAAGGTTATTGTCTGTGCTGGCCTCTTCGCGGGCATGCCCGGTCCCACAGGAATGGCGCAGGCGCTGCCCCAGTGGGAGCGGGCGTGCCCGCGAAGAGGCCGGCACAGGCAAATGAATCACTCCCCGCGGTTCTTCCTGACGATGCCATCGGCAATGCTGGCTGGGGCCTCGGCATAGCGGGTGAACTCCATCGAGAAGCTGGCCCGGCCCTGGGTCATCGAGCGCATCGAGGTGGCGTAGCCGAACATTTCGCCCAACGGCACCTCGGCGCGGATCACCTTGCCCGCCGGGGTTTCGTCGCCGTCCTGGATCATGCCCCGGCGCCGGCTCAGGTCACCCAGGATGTCGCCCTGGTATTCCTCGGGGGTGACCACTTCCACCTTCATCACCGGCTCCAGCAGTACCGCGCCGCCTTTTTGCGACAGTTGCTTGGTGGCCATCGACGCTGCGATCTTGTAGGCCATCTCGTTGGAGTCCACATCGTGGTACGAGCCGTCATACACCGCTGCCTTCAGGTTGATCAGCGGGTAGCCGGCCAGCACGCCGTTCTTCATCTGTTCTTCGATACCCTTCTGGATCGCCGGGATGTATTCGCGGGGCACCACGCCGCCGACGATCTCGTTGACGAACTCCAGGCCTTCCTTGCCTTCGTCACCGGGGGCGAAGCGGATCCAGCAATGACCGTACTGGCCGCGGCCGCCGGACTGGCGGACGAAGCGGCCCTCGATCTCGCAGGTGTTGCGGATTTTCTCGCGGTAGGCCACCTGCGGCTTGCCGATATTGGCCTCGACGTTGAATTCACGGCGCATGCGGTCGACGATGATGTCCAGGTGCAACTCGCCCATGCCGGAGATGATGGTCTGGCCGGTTTCTTCGTCGGTGCGCACGCGGAATGACGGGTCTTCCTGGGCCAGTTTGCCCAGGGCGATGCCCATTTTTTCCTGGTCGGCCTTGGTTTTCGGTTCCACGGCCACGGAAATCACCGGGTCGGGGAAGTCCATGCGTTCCAGGATGATTGGCTTGTCCATGTCGCACAGGGTGTCGCCGGTGGTCACGTCCTTCATGCCGATGAGGGCAGCGATGTCACCGGCGCATACGTCCTTGATCTCCGCGCGCTGGTTGGCGTGCATCTGCACCATGCGGCCGATGCGCTCTTTCTTGCCCTTGACCGAGTTGAGCACGGCATTGCCGGAGCTGAGCACCCCGGAGTACACCCGGGCGAAGGTCAGGGTGCCGACGAACGGGTCGGTGGCGATCTTGAAGGCCAGGGCCGAGAACGGCTCCTTGTCGTCGGCGTGGCGTTCCAGGTGCTTGTTTTCGTCGTCGGGGTCGGTGCCCTTGATTGCCGGGATTTCCGACGGGGCAGGCAGGTAATCGATCACCGCATCGAGCATCAGCGGCACGCCCTTGTTCTTGAACGAGGAACCGAGGATGGTGGGTACGATTTCGTTGTTCAGGGTGCGTTTGCGCAGGCCGGCCTTGATTTCTTCGATGCTCAGTTCTTCGCCCTCAAGAAACTTCTCGGTCAGTTCGTCATCGGCCTCAGCCGCGGCCTCCACCATCTTCGCGCGCCATTCATCGGCCAGCGCCTTGAGCTCGGCAGGTATCTCTTCTTCGCGATAGCTGGTGCCGTTATCGGCATCGTTCCAGTAGATAGCTTTCATCTTCACCAGGTCGATCTGGCCGATGAAATGCTCTTCACTGCCAATGGCCAGCTGGATCGGCACAGGGTGGTGGCCCAGGCGCTGGTCGATCTGTTTGACCACCCGCAGGAAGTCGGCGCCCTGGCGATCCATCTTGTTGATGTAGGCCAGGCGCGGCACATGGTACTTGTTGGCCTGGCGCCAGACCGTTTCGGACTGGGGCTCGACGCCGTCGGCGCCGCTGAAGACCACCACGGCACCATCGAGTACGCGCAGCGAGCGTTCCACTTCGATGGTGAAGTCGACGTGGCCGGGGGTGTCGATGATGTTGAACCGGTACTTGTCGGCGAACTGCTTGGTCGAGCCTTGCCAGAAGGCCGTGGTCGCCGCCGAGGTGATGGTGATGCCGCGCTCTTGCTCCTGGGCCATCCAGTCCATGGTCGCGGCGCCATCGTGCACCTCGCCCATCTTGTGGTTGACCCCGGTGTAGAACAGGATCCGCTCGGTAGTCGTGGTCTTGCCGGCGTCGACGTGGGCGACGATGCCGATGTTGCGGTACAGTTCGATGGGCGTTGTGCGGGCCATGGCGGACTACCTGCGGCTGGGCGGATTCCACCACGTTAGCAGACCCGTGGAATCCTGCCGTGCCGCCGGGCTGTCAGTCGGCCTGGGCCTGCAGCAGCCACTGGCCATCCACTTCGCGAGCCAGGCCACACGCCGGTAGCAAAGCCAGCAAGCGTGGGTGCAGGCCGGCTTCGGTGAAGGTCTTGAGCGTGGCCAGGTCCAGCGCGCCGATCAGGTTCAGGTCGGCCTTGGTATAGGACAGCCAGGCTTTCTTCAGCACCTGGGCCACATCGCTGCCGGCGGTGCTGGCGAAACGGCGGTGCCACGGGCGGGCGTCGAAGGTGAAGGTGTGCGCGTGGCTATAGGTGCTGGGGTCGGCACCTTCGACGCAGCGGTGGCAGCGGCACGGGCCCTCGCCGAAAGCGTTGCGCAGGTAGCTGTTGAAGTCCACCACCGGCTTGAGGGACAGACGTTTGTCGACATCGAACAGGTCGGCGATCAGGGGTTCTTCGGCGCTCACTCGGGATCCTCGTGTGGTGTGGCGTGCATCGGCGGGCACCCTAACAGATCGGGGCGGCCAGATCACCTGTTGCAGGGCTGGCCGCTTCGCGGGTGAACCCGCTCCCACAAGGGCTGCAGCGTATTCAAGGGTTGTATGCCTGTGGGCGCTGGCTTGCCAGCGATGAGGCCAGTAGAGACAACAGGCAACGCCTGCCGTACTCTACGCGCCCATACGCCTACCCACCCATTGAGGTAACCCCGCTTGAGCACCCAGTACCCGTACATCGCCACCGTCACCATCAGCGCCGAGGACCGTGGGGGCGATACCGAGGCATCGGAAAACCCCGGTATGCGCGTTGGCCTGGAGGCGGTGACCGAAACTCTGAAAAAGGTGCATTTCGTCGGTACGCTCGCGGCGCCTGAAAAGAATGCCACGCACATTTGCGTCACCCTGGAGAACGGCCTGACCTACTACGGCCCGATCGTCAATGGCCATGCCGAACTCGAAGGCGGCTGGATCGCGTTCGAGTCCGACATGCTCACCCCGGCAGAGCTGGGGCTGTAACGCTCAGTTCAACTCCGCCAGGCACTGCTCGAGGATATCCAGCCCTTCTTCGAGCACCTCGGCCTCGATGGTCAGCGGTGCCAGCAGGCGGATGATGTGCCGCGCCTTGCCGCTGGGCATCAGCAGCAGGCCTTTGGCGCGCGCCGCGTCCAGCACCTTGGCCAGTTGCGCCGGGGCCGGGCTGCCGTCTGCATTGACGAATTCAATGCCGCGCATGGCGCCCACGCCGGTCAGGCGCCCGATGAACGGGTACAGGCCCGAGGCCGTCCAACGCTGGTGGCGGCTGACGATGGCCTGCTCCTGGCGCTCACCCCAGATAGCCACGTTCTCGTCGGTCATCTGCGCCAGGCTGGCCAGTGCTGCCGCACAGGCAATGGGGTTGCCCGAGTAGGTGCCGCCGAGGCCGCCCTTGGGTAATGACCCCATCAGGTCCTTGCGCCCGACCACTGCACCCAAGGGCATGCCGCCGGCAATGCTCTTGGCCAGCAACAGCAGGTCGGGCTCGAGCCCCAGGCGCGGGAAGGCGAAGCGCTGGCCGGTGCGGCCAAAGCCTGACTGGATCTCGTCGATGATGATCAGGATGCCGTACTGGTCGCAGAAGCGGCGCAGGGCCTGGGCGAAGGCCGGGTCGAGGGCCAGGAAACCACCTTCTCCCTGCACCGGCTCAAAAATGAACGCCGCCACGTCTTCCACGGCCAACTCGACGCTGAACAGGCGGTCCATGGCCTTGAGTGCCTGTTCGCAGGTGACCCCGGTGTCGGCGCTGGGGTAGGGCAGGTGGTAGACCGGCCCGGGCAGCTCGCCGACCCGTTGCTTGTACGGGGCGACCTTGCCGTTGAGGTTCAGGGTAGCCAGGGTGCGGCCGTGGAAGCCCCCGTCGAAGGCGATGATGGCCCGTTTACCGGTGGCGCCACGGGCCACTTTCAGGGCGTTTTCCGCGGCTTCCGCGCCGCTGTTGGTGAGCATGCCGGTCAGCGGGTAGCTGACCGGTACGAACTGGCTCAGTTGCTCCATCAGCGCCAGGTACGGGCCATGGGGGGCGGCGTTGAAGGCATAGTGAGTGAGGCGGGTGGCCTGGGCCTGGATGGCCTCGACCACGGCCGGGTTGCAGTGGCCCAGGTTGAGCACGCCGATACCACCGACAAAGTCGATGTAACGTTTGCCGTCAGTGTCCCAGACTTCGGCATTGCGGCCATGGGAAAGTGTGATTGGGTGAACGATGGCAATCGATTGGCTGATACTTTCCTGGTTCATGGTGCACGCGGACCTTGTTCGAGTTTCTTATTATCCAAACGTGTTCGCAGGTTATTCCGCAAACGAATTATTCGATTGCGGTCATTCCATGGATTCGTGATCTGGCCGATACTTCGCCATTCAAATCAATCCCCCTCAGCTACGCGCTCCCGTATCCACTGCACAAAAGCCCTTATCTTGGGCACTTCGGCGGCATGTTCGGCATGCGCGATGAAGTGCCGGCCATTGCTCGGCACCGGGTGGTCCCAGGCCACCACCAGCTTGCCTTCGCTCAATTCCTCGGCCACCAGGTAGCGCGGGATCAGGGCGATGCCACAACCGGCGATGGCCGCGCGGATGCACAGGTAGAAGGTGTCGAAACGCGGCCCGTGGTAGCTGTTCTGGCTGTGCAAGCCCAGCCCCAGGAACCACTCATGCCAGGCTTCGGGCCGCGACACGCACTGCAACAGGCGGTGCTCGGTCAGCGCCTGGGCACTGTCGAAAGGGTGGCTGGCCACTAGCTGCGGGCTGCACACCGGCACGACCTCTTCACTGAACAATTCGATGCAGGTTGCCCCGGGCCAGGTGCCCTGGCCGAAGAAAAAGGCGATGTCGGCCTTGGCCTGGACCAGGTCGAACGGCTCCAGCTCGTTGCGTATGTCCAGGTGAATACGCGGGTAGCGGTCGCCGAAGCCCTTGAGCCTGGGCACCAGCCAGCGCGCGCCGAAGGTGGGCTGGGTAGCAATGCGCAGCACTTCGGTTTCGTCGCCATAGCTGAGGATGTAGCGGCTGGAAATATCGATCTGGGTGAGGATCTTGTTCACTTCGGTGAGGTACAGGGCGCCGGCCGGGGTCAGGTGCAGGCGCCGGCGAATACGCTGGAACAGCGAGTGCGAGAGCATGTCTTCAAGCTGCGCCACCTGCTTGCTGACGGCGCTCTGGGTCAGGTGCAGCTCTTGCGCCGCACGGGTGAAGCTGAGGTGGCGGGCGGCCGCTTCGAAACACTGAAGGGCGGTGGTCGAGGGCATCAGGCGTTTGGACATGACGGGTGAATACCGAGCAAAAAAGTAAGGAGTTCATTCCAAAACGGAATTATGTGTTTCGAAAAGGTCGTTTGTTGACCCCGGCCTATAGATTAATACTGACCTGGATCAACAATGACAACCGGTCATGTAAAGAGGAGGTCGTTAACCCGCTTTTGGTTTTTGCAAAACAACAACAACGCGCATCAGAAATTTAAAAGAATTCTGCTCCGACCTTCAGCCGCCATGCCGCGGCCGACCCATTCGAGGGTTCTTCATGGCTTCTCACGACAACAAGAAACAGCGCTCCTTGCAGCACGGCCTGACCTCGCGCCAGGTGTCCATGATTTCCATCGCCGGCATCATCGGCGCCGGCCTGTTCATCGGCTCGTCCAATGCCATTGCCACCGCCGGCCCGGCGATCCTCATTTCCTACGCCATGACCGGCCTGCTGGTGCTGCTGGTCATGCGCATGCTGGGTGAAATGGCCATCGCCAACCCCAACAGCGGCTCGTTTTCGACCTATGCCAGCGAGGCCATCGGCCCGTGGGCCGGGTTCACCATCGGCTGGCTGTACTGGTGGTTCTGGGTACTGATCATTCCGGTCGAAGCCATCGCCGGCGCCGACATCCTGCATGCCTACTTCCCGGGCGTGCCCTCGTGGCTGTTCGCCTTCATGATCATGCTGGTGCTGGCGGGCACTAACCTGGTCAGCGTGAAGAACTTCGGTGCGTTCGAGTACTGGTTCGCCTTGGTCAAGGTGGTGGCAATCATTGCGTTCATCGTGGTCAGCGGGTTGGCGGTGTTCGGTTTCTGGCCGCTGGCCGAGGTGTCCGGAGTCAGCCGCCTGTGGGACCACGGCGGCTTCATGCCCAACGGCTTCGGCACCGTACTGGGTGGCGTGCTGATTACCATCTTCTCGTTCTTCGGTGCCGAAATCGTCACCATCGCCGCTGACGAAACCGCCAACCCGAAAGACAAGATCCGCCGTGCCACCAACCTGGTGGTCTACCGCATCGCCATCTTCTACCTGGCCTCGATCTTCCTGGTGGTGTCGCTGGTGGCCTGGAACGACCCGGCGTTGAAGGCGGTCGGTTCATTCCAGCGGGTGCTGGAGGTGTTGAACGTGCCGGGGGCCAAGCTGCTGGTCGACCTGGTGGTGCTGGTGGCAGTGACCAGCTGCATGAACTCGGGCCTGTACACAGCCTCGCGCATGCTCTATTCGCTGGGCGCGCGTGGCCAGGCGCTGAGCATGACCAAGCGCATTTCCGGCTCTGGGGTGCCGACCGTGGCCGTGCTGTTCTCCACCTTGGCAGGCTTCGCCGGTTGCCTGGTCAACTATGTGTTCCCTGGCAAGGTGTTTGGCTTCCTGTTGTCTACCACCGGTGCCATCGCGTTGCTGGTGTACCTGGTGATCGCCGTGTCGCAGCTGCGCATGCGGGCCCGCGCCGAGCGCGAAGGGCGCCCGCTGGAGCTGAAAATGTGGCTGTTCCCCTACCTGACCTGGCTGGTGATCGGCACCATTGTCATGGTGCTGGGCTACATGCTGTTCAGCGATGCCTACCGCTATGAAACACTGATGACCGCCGGGGTGACGGTGTTCATCCTGCTGGTGTCGTTGACCCAGCGGCGTGGCCGCGTGGTTGCGCAGGCCGCCTGATGTTTCTGCTTTAATGGGGGCGTTGCGCGCCCCCTTTTTCATCAGCACAGGAAGCGTATGAACGACCAGTCCCTTTCCCTCCAGGCCATGGCGGCACCAGACGGTACCTGCTACGGCTGCGGTTGCTCCCACCCCAGCGGGTTGCACCTGCAAAGCCATTGGCATGCCGATGGTATCCACCTGGTCTGCAGGCATGCCCCGGACAGCACCTTCAGCGGTTGGCCAGGCCTGGTGTACGGCGGCCTGCTGGCGATGCTGGTGGATTGCCATTCCAACTGGACCGCCATGGCCTACCACTACCGGCACGAAGGCCGCGCGCCGGGCAGCCTGCCGCGCATCGACTGCGTGACCGGGACGCTCAACCTGACCTACCTGAAACCCACCCCGATGGGCATCGAATTGCTGCTCAAGGCCCGGGTAGAAGGTGAAGTAGGGCGCAAGAGCCGGGTGATCTGTGAAGTCTGGGCTGGCGACGTGCTGACCGTGACGGCGGACTCGGTCTTCGTCCGCGTCGATACCGAGAAACTCAAGCTCAAGGCCCACGGCCGGGGCTGACCAGCGTCGGTTTCAGAATGCGCCTGGTCGCACGTACGCAACCCTTCGGCGGCATAAGTGCCATGCTTGCAGGATGCCGTCGGACCAGCGCACGCAGATGCGCGGCCGTCAGCGAGGAGGCCGCCGCCATCGCGCAACCGTGACGTTGCCGGCGTGCCGCAGCAGAACACGCTGGATACCTGCCATTACAACAAAACAGGCAGGGTCCGTGATGCCGAGGTCCGCTGTATGCCTGATCAATTGCTCCACCTGCCCGTTATCCAGCGCATTCTGGCGCGCGACAAAGACACCCCCGGCGCCCTGTTGCCGATGCTGCATGCTATCCAGCATGACCTGGGCTACATCCCCGATGCCGCCGTTCCCGAACTGGCCCACGCCCTCAACCTCAGCCTGGCCGAGGTGCGTGGGGTAATCAGTTTCTATCATGATTTCCGCACTGCGCCGCCGGCACGCCATACCTTGCGCCTGTGCCGCGCCGAGTCGTGCCAGAGCCGTGGCGCCGAGGCACTCGCGGCGCAGCTGCGTGAACAGCTGGCACTCGACGACCATGGCACCAGTGCCGACGGCGCCATCAGCCTGCGCCCGGTGTATTGCCTGGGCGCCTGCGCCTGCTCACCCGCGCTGGAACTCGACGGCCAGGTGCATGCACGGCTCACCCCCGAGCGCTTGCGCGCCTTGGTCAATGCCTGCCAGGAGGATGCAGCATGCTGAAGCTGTTCATTGCCTGTGATTCGGTCGCCCGCGCCGTGGGCGCCGACCAGGTCGCCGAGGCCTTCCAGCGCGAAGCCGAGCGGCGCCAGTTGCCGCTGGAGATCCAGCGCACCAGCTCGCGTGGGCTGTACTGGCTGGAGCCGCTGGTCGAGTGCGACAGTGCGCAAGGCCGCCTCGGCTTTGGCCCGGTTACCGCACAAGACGTGCCGGCGCTGCTCGATGCCCTGGCTGGTGAGCCCGCCCAGCACCCGCTGGCGCTTGGGCCGGTCGAGGCCATCCCCTACCTCAAGACCCAGCAACGGCTGCTGTTTGCCCGCGCCGGCATTACCCGGCCGTTGTCGCTGGATGACTACCGGGCGCACGGCGGTTTCGCCGGCCTTGAAGCCGCGGTAGCGCTGGACGGCGCCGAAGTGGTCGCTGCCGTACTGGACTCCGGCTTGCGCGGCCGCGGTGGTGCGGCCTTCCCGGCGGGTATCAAGTGGCGCACCGTACGGGACGCTGGCGCAGGCCAGAAGTACGTGGTGTGCAATGCCGACGAGGGCGACTCCGGCACCTTTGCCGACCGCATGCTGATGGAGGGCGACCCGTTCCTGCTGATCGAGGGCATGATCATTGCCGGCCTCGCCGTGGGCGCCGACATGGGCTACATCTATGTGCGCTCGGAATACCCCGATGCCATCCGTGTGCTCGAGCAGGCGTTTGCCATCGCCCGTGCGGCCGGTTACCTGGGGGCCAACGTAGCCGGTAGCGGCCGGGCTTTCGAGCTGCAGGTACGGGTGGGGGCCGGCGCCTACATCTGTGGTGAAGAAACCGCACTGCTCGAATCGATCGAGGGCAAGCGCGGCATCGTCCGCGCCAAGCCGCCATTGCCCGCGCTGCAAGGCCTGTTCGGCTTGCCCACACTGGTGCACAACGTGCTCACCCTGGCCTCGGTGCCGATCATCCTGGCCAAGGGCGCGGCGTTCTACCGTGACTTCGGCATGGGCCGCTCACTGGGGACCATGCCGTTCCAGCTGGCCGGCAATGTGCGCCACGGCGGCCTGGTGGAGCGGGCTTTTGGCCTGACCCTGCGCGAGCTGGTAGAGGGCTACGGGGGCGGCACGGCCAGCGGCCGGCCGCTGAAAGCTGCGCAGGTCGGCGGCCCGCTTGGCGCCTGGGTGCCACCCAGCCACTTCGACACGCCGCTGGACTATGAAGCCTTCGCCGCCATGGGCGCGATGCTCGGCCATGGCGGTGTGGTGGTCGCCGACGACACCCTGAACATGGCCAGCATGGCGCGTTTTGCCTTGCAGTTCTGCGCCGAGGAGTCGTGCGGCAAGTGCACCCCGTGCCGCATCGGCTCGACACGGGGCATGGAGGTGGTCGACCGCTTGATCGCCAGCAGCGAAACGGGCGAGCGCCATGACCACGCCCTGTTGCTGCGCGACCTGTGCGACACCATGCAGTACGGTTCGCTGTGCGCCATGGGTGGCATGACCGCCTACCCGGTCGCCAGCGCCCTCAAGTACTTCCCCGCCGATTTCGGGCTGACCACCACGGAGGCCGCACAGTGATCAACTTCTTCGACCCGCAAACCGACCTGGGCACCCCGGCTCGCGACAGCGACGTGCAGGTCAGCCTGAGCATCGACGGCCGTGCCATCAGTGTGCCAGCTGGCACCTCGGTGATGCGCGCCGCGGCCATGCTCGGCACCAGCATCCCCAAACTGTGTGCCACCGACAGCCTTGAAGCCTTTGGCTCGTGCCGCATGTGCATGGTGGAAATCGAAGGCATGCGCGGCTACCCGGCGTCGTGCACCACGCCGGTCAGCGAAGGCATGGTGGTGCGCACCGAAACCCCGCGCCTGGCCGGCTTGCGCCGCAACGTGATGGAGCTGTACATCTCCGACCACCCGCTGGACTGCCTCACCTGTTCGGCCAACGGCAACTGCGAGCTGCAGACCGTGGCCGGGCAGGTTGGCCTGCGCGAGGTGCGCTATGGCTATGACGGCGCCAACCACCTGGCTGAGAAAAAGGACGTTTCCAACCCGTATTTCGACTATGAACCGAGCAAGTGCATTGTCTGCAGCCGCTGCGTGCGCGCCTGCGAGGACATCCAGGGCACCTTCGCCCTGACCATCACCGGGCGTGGTTTCGAGTCGCGGGTGGCGGCGGCCGGCGGGGACAATTTCCTGGCTTCGGAGTGCGTGTCGTGCGGCGCCTGTGTGCAGGCCTGCCCAACCGCGACCCTGACGGAAAAAAGCCTGGTGCAACTGGGCCAGCCCGAGCGTTCGGTGGTCACCACCTGTGCCTACTGCGGTGTGGGTTGCTCGTTCCGCGCAGAAATGAAAGGGGACAAGCTAGTGCGCATGGTCCCGGACAAGAACGGCGGTGCCAACCATGGCCACGCCTGCGTCAAAGGGCGTTTCGCCTGGGGCTACGCGACCCACCCGGACCGCATCACCAAACCGATGATCCGCAAGCGCCTGGAGGACCCGTGGCAAGAGGTCAGCTGGGACGAGGCGGTGAACTACGCCGCCAGCGAATTGCGCCGTATCCAGCTCAAGTATGGGCGTGACTCCATTGGCGGCATTACCTCCAGCCGCTGCACCAACGAAGAGGCGTACCTGGTGCAGAAGCTGGTGCGTACGGCGTTCGGCAACAACAACGTCGACACCTGTGCCCGGGTCTGCCATTCACCGACCGGTTATGGCCTGAAGCAGACCCTCGGCGAGTCGGCAGGTACGCAAAGCTTCGACTCGGTGATGCAGGCCGACGTGATACTGGTGATCGGTGCCAACCCTACCGACGCCCACCCGGTGTTCGGCTCGCAGCTAAAGCGCCGCCTGCGCCAGGGCGCGCGGCTGATCGTGATCGACCCACGGCGTATCGACCTGGTCGACGCGACGCACGCCCGTGCCGAGCTGCACCTGCAACTGCGCCCTGGTACCAACGTGGCCATGCTCAACGCCTTGGCCCATGTAATCGTCACCGAGGGCCTGCTGGCCCAGGGCTTCATCGATGCCCGGTGCGAAACCGAAGACTTCGCCCGCTGGCGCGACTTCGTCAGCCGTGCCGAGAACGCCCCGCAAGTGCTTGGCCCGGTGTGTGGCGTCGCGCCAGAGCAGATCCGCGCCGCCGCCCGGCTGTACGCCACCGGCGGTAATGCGGCCATCTATTACGGCCTTGGCGTGACCGAGCACAGCCAGGGCAGCACCGCGGTGATGGCCATCGCCAACCTGGCCATGGCCACCGGCAACATCGGCCGGGAAGGGGTAGGGGTCAATCCACTGCGCGGCCAGAACAACGTGCAAGGTTCGTGCGACATGGGGTCGTTCCCCCATGAATTGCCCGGTTACCGGCATATTTCCAACCAGGCGGTGCGTGAAGAGTTCGAGCAGGCCTGGGGCGTGACCTTGCAGCCCGACCCGGGCCTGCGTATTCCCAACATGTTCGAGGCAGCGCTGGACGGCAGCTTCAAGGCGCTGTATTGCCAGGGTGAAGACATTGCCCAAAGTGACCCCAACACCCAGCACGTCACCGCAGCCTTGCTCGCGATGGAGTGCGTGGTGGTGCAGGACATCTTCCTCAACGAAACCGCCAAGTTCGCCCATGTGTTCCTGCCGGGCAGTTCGTTCCTGGAAAAAGACGGCACCTTCACCAACGCCGAGCGGCGAATTTCACGGGTGCGCAAGGTCATGGAACCGCTGGCCGGCAAGGCTGACTGGGAAGCTACCATCGCCTTGGCCGACGCCCTGGGCTACCCGATGCACTACCGCCACCCGTCCGAGATCATGGATGAAATCGCCCGCCTGACCCCAACCTTCCGCCGGGTCAGCTACGCCGAAATCGAACGCCATGGCAGCCTGCAATGGCCCTGCAACGAGGCGGCGCCGGATGGCACGCCAACCATGCACATCGACCAGTTCGTGCGGGGCAAGGGCCGCTTCATGCTCACCGGCTATGTGCCGACCGACGAAAAGGTCAACAGCCGTTACCCGTTGTTGCTGACCACCGGGCGCATCCTCAGCCAGTACAACGTCGGCGCGCAGACGCGGCGCACCGGCAACGTGGCCTGGCACGACGCCGACCGCCTGGAAATCCACCCTACCGATGCCGAAAGCCGGGGTATCCAGGACGGCGACTGGGTCGGCATTGGCAGCCGTGCCGGGCAGACGGTGCTGCGCGCCAAGGTCAGTGCGCGGGTGGCCGCGGGGGTGGTGTACACCACGTTCCACTTCCCCGAGTCGGGGGCCAACGTGATCACCACCGACAACTCCGACTGGGCCACCAACTGCCCCGAGTACAAGGTCACGGCGGTGGAGGTGGTCAAAGTGTTCCAGCCTTCGCAATGGCAGCAGCGCTATCAGGACTTCAGTGACGAACAGCGGCGCCTGCTGCAGGAGCGCCGCACAGCGGAGAAAGCCGAGGTACGCCAATGAGCAGCGCCAGCCTGGTCAAGATGGCCAACCAGATTGCCCATTACTTCGACAGCGAGCCTAACCGAGCGCTGGCCGTGCAAGGGGTACGCCAGCATCTGCACAGCTTCTGGACGCCGGCCATGCGCAGGCAGTTGCTGGAGTGGATTGCAGCCAACGACGGGGAGGGGCTGGACCCGAAAGTGCGTGAAGCATTGGGCTGACGGGTACCTGCGGCCCCCTGCAGGCGCGCCGCTGTGGCCCGCCTGCAGGGGGCGTCAACCCCGGACCCGTTCGGCCAGCTTGGTGCTGGTCTCTTCAAGCTTGAGCACCAGCACGTCGCCCTTCAGCTCATCGAGTACCACCTCTGCAGTATTGCCAATCAACGCCCCGGTAATCCCTGTGCGGCACACCGTACCGATCACGGTCACCACCGCATCCAACCGCTGCTCGGTATGGGGGATAAGCACATCTGCCGGTCCTTCAGCCACGTGCAGGCGTTCCTCGCTGATGCCGTACTCGGCCTGGAACGCCTCGCACGCTTTACGGTAGCGTGCCTCGATGGTTTCGCTCAACTGGTAGACCGGGTCGGCCGCGGACAGCATGGGCGACGGGTGTGCGCTGATGACATGCAGCTCGCCCTTGGCCAGCGCGGCGATGTCATGGCCATGGTCGATGATGCTGGCGTGCAGGCGGCGGTGATCCTCGTCCTGGTTGCCAACGTCCACCGCGGCCAGAATCCTGCCGCCAGTCCACGGCCGCTCGCTCTTGACCATCAGCACGGCACACGGGCATTGGCGCAGCAGTTTCCAGTCACCGGGGGTGAGCAGGGCCTTTTTCAGCGGGTTGTCGGGGCGGTGTTCCTTGATTACCAGCTCACAGCCTTCGGCCTGCTGCACGTAGATGATGGTGTCGTGCAGGTTATCGCGCCAGGCCTCTTCGTGGGAGACATTGTCATAACCGTCGTCGTGCAGTTGGCGGCTCAGCACGCTCAACAGCGCGCTGTGGTCATGCCGTTTGTCGCACATCAGCAGGTGCAGGCGCGCGCCGGTGACGCCTGCAATCAGCTTGGCCCGGGTCAGTGCCCGGCTGTGGGCGTGTTCGGGGTCGAGCACCACGAGAATGCTGCGGATGGCTTGCATGGGCGTTAACTCCAGTCAAAGGGGGGCGACCAATGCCTGACTATAGTCCCCGCTGCCCGCGCGGGTGCTTGATACACATCAAGCATAGCCACTGGCGCCGACCGCCACCGCCGGTATAATCGCCAGCCCTGCCTGTTCCGTGTGGTTGCATGCTCATGTCCCTGACCCCCGAAATCGATGCCTTCCTGGGCTGCCCGACGCCAGACGCCTGGATCGAAGCAGCACTGGCCGACCAGGAAACCTTGCTGATCGACCACAAGAACTGCGAATTCAAGGCCGCCAGCACAGCCCTGAGCCTGATCGCCAAGTACAACACCCACCTTGACCTGATCAACATGATGTCGCGCCTGGCGCGCGAGGAGCTGGTGCACCACGAGCAGGTGCTGCGCCTGATGAAACGCCGTGGCGTACCGCTGCGGCCGGTGTCGGCGGGGCGCTACGCATCGGGGCTGCGCCGGCTGGTGCGCGCCCATGAGCCGGTCAAGCTGGTGGATACGCTGGTGGTCGGGGCGTTCATCGAAGCGCGCAGCTGCGAGCGCTTTGCCGCGTTGGTGCCGCACCTGGATGAAGAGCTGGGCCGTTTCTACCATGGCCTGCTGAAAAGCGAGGCGCGCCATTACCAAGGCTACCTGAAACTGGCGCACCACTATGGGGATGCGGCGGACATTGCCCGCCGCATTGAACTGGTGCGCGCGGCGGAAGCGGAGCTTATCCAGTCACCCGACCAGGAGCTGCGCTTCCACAGCGGGATTCCGCTGGCGCAAGCCGCCTGAAGCGTGCCGCCGGCGCGGCCGCTCGGTCAGTTGCGCCGGCCCAGCAGCAGGCCCACCACCAGGCCGAGGCCGGCGGAAATGGCCACGGTTTGCCACGGGTGGCCACCGATGTAGTCCTGCGTGGCGTTGACCATGGGCTGCGCCTTGTCACGCATGTTTGCGGCGGCCTGGCGTGCCTGTTTCAGCTTCAGGCTGACCTGCGCGCGGAGGCTGTCGGCTTCTTCGCCAACCAGGGCAGCGCTGTCGTTGAGCAGCTTCTCCGATTCTTCGATCAGCGCCTGCAACTCACTGAAGACCTGGTCCTTGATTTGATCGCTGTCGGCCAGCGTGGCTTTTTTCCGGGCCATTAAAGTGTCCTCGTCGATGGGTGGTTTGAACAATGGATACTTGCGCGCCGGAAAAGTTGCGTCGGCGTGAGGTTGGCGCGTTGGTGTAAGATAGCCGCCATTTACGGTCTAGCAGGTGATGCATGAGTTTCAATCTGGCCAACATGAGCTTCGAGGAACGGGCGCAGATCGAGGCAGAGAAGGCCCGGCTGTTCGAAATGTGGCAGACCAACCTGGGCAAGGCCAAGGGCGAAGCCGCCCGGCTGATCGCCGAGAAGCCACGGCGCAAAGGCAAGTGGGCCGAGTGGGTGCGCGCTGAGCTGGAGGGCATGTCGCCGCCCGAATACGCCAGCATGGTCCGCAGCGAAGTCAACAAGCTGATGGCAGCAGCCAGCGCCAACCGCTGAGCGCCCGCTGGTTACCAGGTGGTCCCTTTGGGCAGGTCCAGCTTGCCCTCGTCGGTGAAGCGCACGGTGCCCAGTGGCCCGCTGGCCAGCTTGCCGCGTAGCTTGTAGGGCAGGCCCTGCAGGGTACCCACCTGGCCCAGCCCATAGGCCTGGCGCAGGAAAGAGAACGCCGTGATGCTCACCGGCACCACGATCACTGCCTCGTCGTAGCGGCCAATGTGCCCCTGCTGATCACTGACCCCGGCAGCCAGTGGCTGGCCGTTCACCTCCAGGTCGAGGGCGATGCCGTTGTAGTCGATTGCCTCTTCGTTGGGGTTCTGCACCCGCATTTTCACGGCCATGCGCAGCTCCAGTTCCTGCCCCGGCAGCGGTTCGATGCCGATTACGCTGATGTTCAGCGGGTCGCGTGGCTGCAGGAGCGCGCAGGCCGCCAGGCTGCTGGTCAGGCACAGGGCGATGAGCAGGCGGGTGTAGCGGTGCAGTCGGGCAACCATGGGTACGACCTTGCCTAAGTGAACGAGCCGTCAGTGTGGCAAATGCGCGCCGGCGTTGAAAGTGTTGGGTCAGATGAAAGATACTGTTTCTCATTAACAGCCGATAACTTCTCTTACTGGTCGTTCCCAAACCCATGCTGACTTCACCTGTGTCGGGCCTGCTGGCGAGTTTCCAGGAGCACTACGACGACTTGCTGCAGTTCCTGACCCGGCGCATGAGCGACCGCCAGCGTGCCGCCGACGTCGCGCAGGAAACCTACCTCAAGCTGGTGAACATCGACGAGCAGGCGTTGCCGGTGCTGCACGCGCGCAGTTTCATCTTCCGCGTGGCGGGTAACCTGGCCATCGACGCCCTGCGCCGCGAGCAACGCATCGCGGCCAGCCACGATGATTGCGACGGGGCAGGCGAGCTAGCCTGCCCAGCGCCAGCGCCCGAGGCGGTGTTGCTGGCGCGTGAGCGCTTGCAACTGCTCGATCAGGCGCTGTTGCAGTTGCCCTGCAAGGCCCGCCAGGCCTTGTTGCTGAACCGCGTCGACGGCCTGACCCAGAAGCAGGTCGCACAACGCCTTGGCGTGTCGGAAAGCATGGTGGCCAAGTACATTGGCCAGGCCCTGCGCCATTGCCGCCGGTGGCTGCAGCAGGCGGGCGTAGCGGCCTGCGGGGTATTGCTGGTCACTGCCCTGGTCGCCTGGCAGCAGGCGCCGGTGTTGTTGGCCGATTACCACACTGGCGTGGGTGAGCGGCAGGTCGTGACGTTGGCCGATGGCACGCGGGTCACCCTGAACAGTGCCAGCGCCTTGCGTGTGGTATTCAGCGAGCATGAGCGGCGCGTGGTGCTGGCTGCAGGTGAGGCACTGTTCGAAATGGCCGATGATGCCCGGCCGTTCGTGGTGGACACGGCCGGTGCAGCGGTGCAGGGCCGTGCCGCCACCTTCAGCGTGCGCCGTGATGGGCACGTGGTACTGGCACGGGGCGAGGCCAAGGTCGGCGAGCAGCCGTTGGCAGTAGCGGCGGATGCCGGTGCCCAGTTGGCCTGGCAGCGCGGCAAGCTGATCTTCAATGGCAAGCCGTTGGGGCAGGTGCTGCAAGAGCTGGAGCGTTACCGGCACGGGCGCATCGTGCTGTCCGACAGCAAGCTGGCGGCGATGGAGGTGAGTGGGGTCTTCGACCTGGATGAGCCGCAGGCGCTGTTGCGCACCCTGGAGCAGCGGTATGGGCTGAAGGTGACCTACCTGCCTTGGTTGGCCGTGGTGCATTGAGCGGCCAGCGCAGAAAAAATTTGCAGTGGCCACTGCAAGTTCCTGCAAGCCAGATCGTCGTAGTGGGACTGATCAGCAACTCATTCTCATTTACGACTTGCCAGGAAGCGCCTACGTGTCTCTGATGCCCAAGCCTTTGCCCCGCCGCCGCGGTTCACTTCACCATGCCCTGTTGTCTTGCAGTGCCCTGGCCATGCTGACCGGCCCGCTGCATGCGGCTGCTTCGACCACCGCCGAAAACGCCCAGCTGCAGGCCCGGCAGGTTCAGCTCGACCTGCCTGCGCAGCCGCTGGACCAAGCCCTGACCTCGTTTGCCGACCAGGCCGGCCTGCACTTGCTGTACACCACCGGCGATGTCGCCGGCCTGGCCGGCCCGGCCCTGCGCGGCAGCTACAGTGTCGAGCAGGCGCTGCAACAATTGCTGGCCGGTAGTGGCATGGGCTGGCAATTCAGCGATGCCCGCACGGTGACCCTGCGCAAGGCCGAGGCTGCGCCGCAGGCGGTCAACCTCAAGCCGATCGAAGTCAGTGTGGCTTCGCGTACCAGTACGGCAATCAGCGAAATCCCCGGGACCGTGTGGGTGGTCGACCAACAGCAACTGCGCGAACAGATCGACAGTGGCGTCAGCCTGAAGGAAGCCATCGGCAAGCTGGTGCCGGGCCTGGACCTGGCACCGGAAGGGCGCACCAACTACGGCCAGAACATGCGTGGGCGCAATGTGCTGGTGATGATCGACGGGGTCAGCCAGAACAGCTCGCGGGGGCTGTCACGCCAGTTCGACAGCATTTCGCCGTTCAATGTCGAGCGCGTCGAAGTGCTGTCTGGTGCCAGCGCCATCTACGGCGGGGGCGCCACCGGCGGTATCATCAACATCGTCACCAAGAAGGGCGAACCCGGGCCGGCCCGTTTTGAGACCCAGTTGGGTGCCAGCAGCGGCTTCAACAACAGCGACGACCTGGCCACCCGCTTTGCCCAGTCGATCAGCGGCGGCAACGAGCGGGTCAATGCCCGCCTGGGTATCTCCGGCGAGCAGAACGAAGCGTTCTACGACGGGGCCGGCGAGCAGATATTCATCGACAACACCCAGACCGACCTGCAGTACAACCGCACGGTCGATGTGCTCGGCAGCTTGGGCATGCAGTTGAACGAGCAGCAAAGCCTTGACCTGCTGGCCCAGTATTACGACTCGGGCAACCACGGCAGCACCGGCATCTACTTCCCCAACCTGAACTACAACGCGCCCTCCGACCTGGAAGACGCCGAGCTGCGCAGCGGTTATTCAGCCGGCCTGGAGCCGCGCACCCGGCGCCTGCTGCTCAACGCCAACTACCACCACAGCGACGTGCTCGGCCAGGACTTCTACCTGCAAGCGTCGTACCGCAAGGAAGACGACAACTTCTACCCGTTCCCGTACTACAACCGGGCCACCCCTACAGGCTCGCGGGGGGTGTATTTTGCTGCCTCGCAGCAGAACTTTGAGGTTTCCAGCCTCAAGGGGTTGTTCGCCAAGCAATGGGACACGCTCAAGCTGACCTATGGCGTGGACCTGGACCGCGAGCGCTTCAGTGCCGAGCAGACCACCTTCAACGCACGGACCTCGTCCGAATCCGGTGGCCTGGACCTGGAGAAGGAGAGCAAGGCCGCACGTTACCCGAGCTATCGGGTGGATGGCGTTTCGCTGTATGGCCAGCTGGACTGGCGCGCCACCGACAACCTGACCTTGTCTGGCGGCGCCCGGCGCCAGCAGATGGACGTGGATGTCAGCGACTTCAAGGGCGTGCCCGGCGGCAGTAACGATTACCAGGTCAACCTGTTCAACGTCGGCGCCATTTACGACTTCAAGAATGGCCATCAGGCGTGGGCCAACTATGGCGAAGGCTTCGACTTGCCAGACCCGGCCAAGTACTATGGCAAGCCGGGCCTGAGCGTGGCAGACAACCCCCTGGCCGGGATCAAGAGCCGTCAGGTGGAGCTGGGCTGGCGCTATGCCGACCTGGACTGGGACGCCCAGGCAGCGCTGTACTACATCTGGTCGGACAAGATCATCAACGTCGACTCGCAAACGCTGACCATCAATGTCGAAGAGCAGAAGAGCCGTGACTTCGGCTTTGAAGGGGCATTGACCCGCCACTTCCAGAGTGGTTGGGAAGCGGGCGGCACGCTTCACCTGACCCGCTCCGAGGAAGAGGCGGTCGACGGCGGCTGGATCAAACGCGATGCCCGCTATGCGTCGTTGTCGAAGGCCACCGGTTTCGTTGGCTGGAAGGGTGACGGCCGCAGCGCGCGGTTGCAGGCCAACCATGCATTCAGCCTGAAGGACGATGCCGACCATGAGATCGACGGCTACACCACCTTCGACCTGCTGGCCAGCCAGGACACCGGTTTCGGCACCTTCAGCGCGGGTATCCAGAACCTGCTGGACAAGCAGTACAGTACGGTCTGGGGGCAGCGCGCGACGCTCTTCTATTCGCCGACCTACGGGCCGGCGTACCTGTACGACTACCAGGGGCGCGGGCGCACCTATACGCTGACCTGGAGCTTGGCTTACTGAGCCCGGGCGCCTGGGGCCCTTTGGGTTGAGCATTCAGTATTGCTTGCCGGGGCCGCTTTGCGGCCCTTCGCGACGCAAGGCCGCTCCTACAGGCACCGTGCTTGGCTTTCAGGCGAAGGCCGCCAATACATCTTCGGCGAATGCCTGCTGTGCCTCGCCGGCCACCTGCGCCCGGTGCCGGGCCAGGGTAAACGGCACGACAAAATCCAGCCCCGGGTCTAGTGCCCACAGCTGCCCTTCGGCCTCCCAGGCCAGGGCGCTGTGACACGGCAGATAACCAATGTGCCTGCCCGACAGAATGAACGTCAGCACGCTCTCGATCTGTTCTGCCACCGCCATGCCGTGCCTGCTCTGGAACGGCTCGTCGCCTTCGATGAAACGGTACGGGTGGCGCACTTGGTCCTGCTCCAGCAAACGCTGGCGCGGCACCTGCGGCATGCCGAACAAGGGATGCCCTTTCCCGCAATACAGCCGCTGCCGTTCCTCGAACAAGGGCTGATAGTCGAACGCCGCCTGTTTACCGGAAAAATAGCTGATGGCGTAGTCCAGCCGCTGCTCCAGCAACAACCGCTCCAGCTCCGCCGGTGGCGCACTGATCAGTTCCAGTTGCACCGACTCGACGCGGCGGCGAAATGCCGCGATCGCCGCCGCCAGCTTGAGGCTCACCTGCTTGTCCTGGTTTTCCGCCAGGCCGATGCGCACGGTGCCCAGCAGTCGCCCGGCAACACCGTTGGCCTGCTGGCGGAACTGCTCGATGTTCAGCAGCAGCGCGCGCGTGGCTTCCAACAGCATCCGGCCTTTCTCGGTCAGCCGGAACCCTCCCTTGCCCCGGCTGCACAGGCGGTAGCCCAGGCGCGTTTCCAGCTGGGCCATGCGTTGGCTGATGGTGGGCTGGCTCAAGCCCAGCAGCCCCTGTGCAGCGCTGAAGCCACCGGCCTCGGCTACAGTGACGAACAGCCGCAGCAGGTGCAGGTCGGGGTCATGCACTTGTCCGAGCATTGCATTGCTCCTGGTGAATGTCAGCTTTGCAAACTTGCCATTTCTTCAATGTAACCCGGCTGACATGCTCGCGGCATCCACCCATTTGCCGAGGTGTCTGTCATGCGTTCATCGTTGTGCCTGTTGTCGCTGGTACTGGCCTTGCCGCTGCAAGCCGAAGAGAAAGTCGTGAACCTTTACAGCTGGGCCGACTATGTCGCCCCGCAGACCCTCCGGCGCTTCGAGCAGGAGACCGGCTACAAGGTCCGCTACGACACCTTCGATACCACCGAAGTGCTGGAAACCAAGCTGCTTACCGGGGGCAGCGGTTACGACGTTGTCGTGCCGTCCGCCACGGTGCTGGCGCGGGCGCTGAAGGCCAATGCCCTGCAGCCGTTGCAGGCTCAGGCCATGCCTGGCTATGCCAACCTCGACCGCGACCTGCTGGCCAAGCTCGCCGAGGCCGACCCCGGCAACCGTTACGCGGTGCCTTACACTTGGGGCACCCAGCGCCTGGGGGAGGTACCGCTGGACAGCCTCGACCTGCTGTTCAAGCCCGAGTACGCCAGCCGCCTGAAAGACTGCGGTATCGCCATGCCGGACTCGCCGCAGGAAGTGATCGGCGTGGCCCTGAACTACCTGGGCAAGGACCCGTACAGCCAGAGCAAGGACGACCTGGCAGCTGCCCAGAAGCTGCTGGGCCAATTGCAGCCGTCGATCAGCTACGTTGCCAATGGCCGGCAGATCAGCGACCTGGCCAACGGCAGCGTGTGCCTGGCGCTGACCTACAACGGCGATGCCGCCATGGCCGCCGACCAGGCCCGGCGTGCCGGCAAGCCGTTCGAGCTGATCTACCGCATCCCCCGCGAGGGCACGCTGGTGTGGCAAGACAACCTGGCCATCCCCAAGGATGCACCGCACCCGGAGGCGGCGCGGGCGTTCATCGCCTTCATGCTCAAGCCTGAGTCGGTGGCGGCGCTGACCAACACGCTGTTTTTCGCCAACGCCAACCAGGCCGCCACGCCGCTGGTGGATGAAGCCGTGCGCACCGACCCGGATATCTACCCACCGGCCGAAGTTCGTCAGCGGCTGTTCGCCGACCGCAGCATGGCCCTGGCCGACCTGCGCCAGCGCAACCGCCTGTGGACTGCCTTTCGCAGCCGCCAATAACCCTGCAGACCGAGGAGCCCGACCGTGGAGCAAGCCTTGAACAACGACCAGGCCATTACCCGCGACAGCCTGTATGGCACTGCCGCCGAAAGTACCTATGCCGGCATCACCAGTTTTGCTCGCCGCCGCTACAGCCGCGACCTGCGTGGGGTGGATGTGGTGGTCAGCGGCGTACCGTTCGATACCGCCACCAGTAACCGGCCCGGCGCACGCTTCGGCCCCAGGGCCATTCGTGCCGCCTCGGTGCAGCAGGCCTGGGCCCGCCACTGGCCGTGGGCGTTCGACCCCTTCGACCACCTGGCGGTGATCGACTATGGCGACTGCGCCTTCGACAGCGGCACGCCGCAGTCGGTACCCGGCAGCATCGAAGCCCATGCCGAACGCATTCTGCAAGCCGGCTGCGCGATGCTCACCCTGGGCGGCGACCATTTCATCAGTTACCCACTGTTGAAGGCCCATGCCCGCCACCATGGCCCGCTGGCGCTGGTGCATTTCGATGCGCACAGCGACACCTGGCCGGACGAGGAGGGCAAACGCATCGACCATGGCACCATGTTCTGGGATGCCGCCCGTGAAGGCCTGGTCGACCCCGCCCACTCGGTGCAGATCGGCCTGCGGACCACTAACGACGACAGCCAGGGCTTCGCCATCCTGGACGCCCGGCAGGTGCACCGGCAGGGCACCGAGGCGGTCATTGCGGCGATTCGCCAGCGCGTGGGCGAGCGCCCGGTGTACCTGACCTTCGATATCGACTGCCTGGACCCGGCCTACGCGCCTGGCACCGGCACGCCGGTGTGTGGTGGCTTGAGCACGGTGCAGGCACTGGAGATTCTCGGCGGGCTGCGCGGCATCAACCTGGTAGGCATGGACTTGGTGGAAGTGGCACCGGCTTACGACCATGCCGACATTACCGCACTGGCCGGGGCAACCCTGGCGATGGAGATGCTGTGCCTGTATGCCGCTCGGCACAAGGTCGATACCGGCCAATGAGGGCGGGGCCGCCAGCGGCCCCCACGGCGCCTGCTGAAACATCAGGATGCAACTCCACCTGCTTTCACACATCTGGCCGCGAACCCCTGGCGCCTCAGGCTATCAAAGCCAGCAGGCGCCGCGTTTTCCTACAGGAGGTGAAGCATGAGTCCGACATTGCCCACGCTGGCCCTTGGCCTGGCCTTGTGCCTGCCCGTGCACGCGGCTCCGCAGCCACCGTTGCAGCTCGCTGCCGACTACCGCAACCCGTACAACAGCCCGATTCAGCGCGCCAACCCCAACAGCCGCCAAGGCAGCCTGCCGGCCACCCCGCCGGTGCGCGGCCCGTCTACCGAGCCGCAACAGCGTGTGCCCACGCTGGACAACCGCGGCATCGGCAATGGCGACAACCTGCGTCGCCAGCAGCAAACCCCGAACCTGGAACCGTCCCGGCCAGCGCGCGACAACCCGCGTGCGCCATAAGCCCACTTGAAAGGAATTGTGCATGCTCCGAGCACCCTGGCTAGCCACCCTGACCGCCGCTGCGCTGCTGCCCCTGCTGGCCCAGGCCGCGTCCGAACAGCAGTTTCCCAGTGAAGAAGGCAGCCTGACCGTCAGCACCGTGGCCGATGGCCTGCGCAACCCATGGGCACTGGCTTTCCTGCCGGGTGGCAAGGACATGCTGGTCACCGAGCGTGCCGGCAACCTGCGCCTGGTCAACGCCGAGGGCAAGGTCGGCCCGCCCATCAATGGCGTGCCGAAAGTGTGGGCCGAGGGCCAGGGTGGCCTGCTGGATGTGGCGTTGTCGCCAGACTTTGCCAAAGACCGCACGGTCTACCTGTCCTTCGCCGAGGAGGGCAGTGACGGCAAGGCCGGCACGGCGGTCGGCCGCGGGCAATTGTCCGAAGACCGCGCCCGGCTGGAGAACTTCAACGTGATCTTCCGCCAGCAGCCCAAGCTGTCGGTGGGTAACCATTTCGGCTCGCGGCTTGTGTTCGACCGCGATGGCTACCTGTTCATCGCCCTGGGCGAGAACAACCAGCGCGCTACCGCGCAGGACCTGGACAAACTGCAGGGCAAGGTCGTGCGAATCTGGCCGGATGGCAAGGTGCCCAAGGACAACCCGTTTGTCGGCAGGGACAATGTGCGGCCGGAAATCTGGTCGTATGGCCACCGCAACCAGCAAGGTGCTGCGCTCAACCCCTGGACTGGCAAGCTGTGGACCCACGAACACGGCCCGCGCGGTGGTGATGAAATCAACATTCCCGAGGCCGGCAAGAACTACGGTTGGCCGGTCGCCACCCATGGCATCAATTATTCGCTGCTGCCGATTCCCGAGGCCAAGGGCAAGCATGTCAAGGGTATGGTCGACCCACACCATGTCTGGGAGAAGTCGCCGGGCATCAGCGGGATGGCGTTCTACGACAGCCCCACCTTCAAGGCGTGGGACCACAACCTGTTCATTGGTGCGCTGGCCACGCAGGAACTGATCCGCTTGCAATTGAAGGGTGACAAGGTGGTGCATGAAGAGCGCCTGCTCGGTGATCTGAAAGCGCGCATCCGCGATGTACGGGTGGGGCCGGATGGGTATGTGTACGTACTCACCGATGACAAGGATGGCGCGCTGCTCAAGGTCGGCCTGAGCAAGGAGCCCTGAACCTGGCGCGCCCTTGGCCGTGTAGAATGCGGCATGGCCATGACCCCGCAATTCCTTTACCAGCAAGCCCTGGCTACCCAGGGCTATGTCGCCGACCCTGCCCAGGCGCGCGCCGTTGACGCCTTGCAGGGCTGTTTTCAGGCCCTTGAACAGGGCCGCCCGGCCCAGGGTATTTACCTATGGGGGCCGGTCGGCCGTGGCAAGACCTGGCTGATGGACCAGTTCCATCGCTGCCTGACCGTGCCCAGCCGACGCCAGCATTTCCACCATTTCATGGCGTGGGTGCACCAGCGCCTGTTTCAGCTGAACGGCACTGCCGACCCATTGCAAGCGCTGGCCCGGGAGCTCGCCGGCCAGATCCGGGTGTTGTGCTTCGACGAACTGTTCGTCAACGACATTGGCGATGCGATCATTCTTGGCCGGCTGTTCCAGGTGCTGTTCGACGAGGGTGTGGTGGTTGTCGCCACGTCCAACCAGCCACCCGAGCAACTGTACCGCGACGGTTTCAACCGCGAGCGCTTCCTGCCGGCTATCGCCGCAATCCAGCGCCACATGCAGGTGCTGCCGGTGGCTGGCGGGCAGGATCACCGCCTGCACCCCGGCGCAGCGCAGCAGCGCTACTGGGTGGTAGAGGCGGGGCAGGCCAGCCGGCTGGGCGAGGTGTTCCGCCAGCTTGGCCCCGACGATGGCGGCACCGACCGGCCGTTGCCGATCGGCACCCGGCAAGTCCAGGTGGTGCGCCGCAATGACCACGCCATCTGGTGCCGTTTTGCCGACCTGTGCGAGCAACCCCTGGCAGCCGTGGATTTCATGGCTTTGTGCGACCGTTTTGCAGCCATTGTGTTATCGGCAGTGCCGGCGCTGGGCGGTGAACAGCGGGCGGGGCGCATTGCCCGTGGCACCGAGGATGCGGCGCTGCGGGTAGCGGCGGGCGATCGCCAGCTACCCGCCTTGTCGCCCAAGGACGACGCGGTGCGCCGGTTCATTGCCCTGGTCGACGAGTGTTATGACCGCCGGGTGGCATTGTACCTGGAAGCGCACGTACCGCTGGATGCCCTCTACACCCAGGGTTACCTGGCGTTCCCTTTTCAACGCACCCTGAGCCGGCTACGGGAGATGCAACTGCAGCGGTTTGGAGGGGGCTAAGCCCGACAGCCGCTCAGCGCTCAGCGCCCCAACCATTCGATCAGCGTGCGGTTGAACCTGACCGGCTCTTCGATCTGCGGCGCGTGCCCCATGCCTTCGAAGGTGATCAGCTCGCCCTTGGGGATCAGCTTGGTCACCTGCGGCCCCAGTTCGGCGTACTTGCCCAGCCTGGCCTTGACCTGCGGCGGCGCGATATCACTGCCGATCGCCGTGCTGTCCTTGTCGCCGATCAACAGCAAGGTGGGCATCTGCAGGTCCTTGAACTCGTGGTACACCGGCTGGGTGAAAATCATGTCGTAGATCAATGCCGAGTTCCACGCCACCGCTTCATGCCCGGGGCCCTGGTTTAGCCCCACCAGCATCTGCACCCAGCGCTCGTATTCCGGCTTCCAGCGGCCCGCGTAATACGTTTTGCGCTCATACTCGCGTACACCCTCGGCATTGAGCTTCAGCTCGCGGGCATACCACTGGTCCACGGTACGGTAGGGCACGCCAAGCGCCTTCCAGTCTTCCAGGCCGATCGGGTTGACCATCGCCAGCCGCTCGACCTGCTGCGGGTACATCAGCGCGTAGCGGGTGGCGAGCATACCGCCTGTTGAGTGGCCGAGCACGCTGGCACGCTTGACCCCCAGGCGCTCCAGCAGGGCATGGGTATTGTCTGCCAGCTGCTGGAAGCTGTACTGATAGTGCGCCGGTTTGCTGGACGTGCAGAAGCCGACCTGGTCGACGGCGATCACTCGGTAGCCGGCCTTGCTCAGCGCCTCGATGGTGGTTTCCCAGGTAGCGGCGCAGAAGTTCTTGCCGTGCATCAACACCACGCTGTGGCCGTTGGCCTGGCCTTGTGCAGGCACGTCCATGTAGCCCATCTGCAGGGCCTGGCCCTGGGACTTGAAGTCGAAATGCTGGAGCGGATGCGGGTAGCGGAAACCTTCGAGCTGGGGGCCGAAGGTGGGCGATTCGGCAGCGACGGCCGAACCGCCGGCCAGGCACGCCAAGGCCAGAGCTGTTGCGCGCAGCATGGGAGAACTCCCTGTAGAACCTTGTAGGAAAAAAGCACTGTAACAGCCCATGGACCCAGGGGAGGGCGAAAGGTGTTACCGAGCGTGAAACCAGCCCAGGGTGATCATGGTGAGCACTGCATAGCGCCCTGCTTTGGCCACGCTCACCAGCAGCAGGAAGCGCCAGAACGGTTCACGCATGATCCCGGCAATCAGCGTCAAGGGGTCGCCAATCACCGGCATCCAGCTGAGCAGCAGCGACCATTGTCCCCAGCGCTGGTAGCGCTGCTGCGCACGCGCCAACTGCGCGGTGCTGAAGGGGAACCAGCGCTTGTCGCGCAGGTGCTCGATGGCCCGGCCCAACAGCCAGTTCACCACCGAACCGAGCACGTTGCCCAAGGTGGCGACCAGCAGCAGGGTGGCCCAGGCCTCGGGCTGGCCCAGCAACAGCCCGACCAGCACGGCTTCCGATTGCAGCGGCAGCAGGGTGGCGGCGCCAAAGGCACTGAAAAACAGCGCCCACAGGCCGAGCATCAGTAGTTGGCGACCACGGTGTCCTGGCCGCCCTGGGTCACCCCGATCACTTGGTAGGCATCCTTGTGGTCGCCCATTTCCATGCCCGGTGAGCCCATCGGCATGCCCGGCACGGCCAAGCCCTTGAGGTCGTTGCGCTGGCTCAACAGGCGTACCTGTTCGGCCGGCACGTGGCCTTCGACGAACTTGCCGTCGATCACACCGGTATGGCACGAAGCCAGGCGTGGGGCCACGCCCAGGCGCTGCTTGACCGAGCTCATGTTCGGTTCGACATGGTCGTTGACGGTGAAACCGTTATCGCGCAGGTGGCTGATCCAGGCCTTGCAGCAGCCGCAGTTAGGGTCGCGGTACACGTCGATGGTGTCGCCAGCCTGGGCCAGGCCGCTCATGGCCAGCAGGCCCAGGGTCAACAGATGTTTACGCAGCATGTCGCAACACTCCTTCAGAGCAAACCGGTCCATAGTACAGGATTCTCAGCGGGTGGCTGCTTCGGGGGCAAGGTCACGCATCAGCAACGCGTGGTCGAGGGCGACCTGTTCCGGAACCGGCAAATAGACCACGTGGCCATCACCCGGCGCTACCCCGATGGCCTGCCGCTGACCGTTGCACAGGCGCTGCAAGTCGAAATGGTAGTTGCCGCGCGGGGTCATCAGCTCGAGGTGGTCGCCCACCCTGAAGCGGTTCTTCACCTTGACCTCGGCCAGGCCGTCGACGCGCACCCCGGTCAGCTCGCCAACGAACTGCTGGCGCTCGGACACCGAGTTGCCACGCTGGTAGTTCTGGTACTCGTCGTGCACGTGGCGGCGCAGAAAACCTTCGGTGTAGCCCCGTTGTGCCAGCGACTCCAGGTTGTCCATCAGCGCGCGGTCGAAGGGGCGCCCGGCCACTGCGTCATCGACTGCCTGGCGGTACGCCTGCACGGCGCGGGCGCAGTAGAAATGCGACTTGGTGCGGCCCTCGATCTTCAGCGAATGCACGCCCATGCCGACCAGACGTTCCACGTGCTGGATGGCGCGCAGGTCCTTGGCATTCATGATGTAGGTCCCGTGCTCATCTTCGAACGCCGGCATTTCGCTACCGGGCCGGTTGCTTTCCTGCAGTAGGAACACCTGGTCGGTAGGGGCGCCCAGGCCCAGGGTGGGCTGCACTTGGCGAACGATGTCGCCCACGGCGTTCTCGGTGGCGGGCGTGGCATCGTACTTCCAGCGGCAGGCGTTGGTGCAGGTGCCCTGGTTGGCATCACGCTTGTTGAGGTAACCCGACAACAGGCAGCGGCCGGAGTAGGCCATGCACAGGGCGCCATGCACGAACACTTCCAGCTCCATGCCCGGCACCTGTTGGCGGATTTCGCCGATTTCTTCCAGTGACAACTCGCGTGACAGGATCACCCGGCCAAGGCCCATGCCTTGCCAGAACTGTACGCTGGCCCAGTTTACCGTGTTGGCCTGTACCGACAGGTGCACCGGCATGTCCGGAAAATGCTGGCGCACCAGCATGATCAGGCCGGGGTCTGACATGATCAGCGCGTCTGGCGCCATGGCGATCACCGGTGCCAGGTCCTTGAGGAATGTCTTCAGCTTGGCGTTGTGCGGGGCGATGTTGACCACGACGTAGAAGCGCTTGCCCAGCGCGTGGGCCTGGGCAATGCCCAGTGCCAGGTTGGTGTGGTCGAACTCGTTGTTGCGCACCCGCAAGCTGTAGCGCGGCTGGCCGGCATAGACCGCGTCGGCGCCATAGGCGAAGGCATAGCGCATGGTCTTGAGGGAGCCGGCAGGGGCCAGGAGTTCGGGCTTGCTGATCAGGGTCATGGTGCGCACCGGGGCAAAGGGCGCGGATGCTAAGGCACGGGGCTGGTGCATGTTTTGATATATATCAACGGATGTAGCGGCACTTTTGGCCAAGCGGCGCGAACTAATATCGCATACGCCATTCGAGGACCTGCAATGAATGAAACTGCCCTACAGAACAAAGCCCTCGCGGTACTCCTGGCGCTGGTGACCATCGCTTTCGTGTGGATCCTGCTGCCGTACTACGGCGCGATATTCTGGGCGGTTGTGCTGGCTATCCTGTTTGCCCCGCTGCAGCGCAACCTGGTGATGCGTTTTGGTCGCCGGCGCAACCTGGCAGCGATCACCACGACCATGATCTGCCTGCTGGTGGCGGTGCTGCCGGTGATCATCACCAGCCTGCTGCTGGTGCAGGAAGGCGCGACCCTGTACCAACGGATCGAAAGCGGGCAGCTGGACATTGCCGGTTACGTCGAACGGGGCAAGGACATGCTGCCGGCGTTCGCGCAAAACGGGCTGGACCACCTGGGCGTGGGCAACCTCGATGGTTTGCGCGACAAGATCACCAAGTGGGCGACCCAGGGCAGCCAGGTGCTGGCCAGCCAGGCCTTCAGCTTTGGCCAAGGTACGTTCGAGTTCCTGATCGGCTTTGGCATCATGATGTACCTGCTGTTCTTCTTCCTGCGTGAAGGCGCCGATGTGGCCCGCCGTGTGCGCCTGGCAGTGCCGCTGCCCGAGCACCAGAAACGCCGCTTGCAACTGAAGTTCAACCGGGTGGTGCGGGCAACGGTCAAGGGCAACGTGCTGGTGGCCGTGACCCAAGGTGCGTTGGGTGGCTTCATCTTCTGGGTGCTGGATATTCCCAGTGCCCTGGTCTGGGGGGTGCTGATGGCGTTGCTGTCGCTGCTGCCGGCGGTGGGCGCGGGCATTGTCTGGGCACCCGTGGCCGTCTACTTCCTGCTGACCGGGGCGATATTGCCGGGCATCATCCTGACCGCGTTCGGGGTGCTGGTGATCGGCCTGGTGGATAACCTGCTCCGGCCGATTCTGGTAGGCAAGGACACGCGCATGCCGGACTACCTGATCCTGGTATCCACATTGGGTGGGTTGACGGTGTTCGGGCTCAACGGCTTCGTTATCGGGCCGTTGATCGCGCCGCTGTTCATGTCCAGCTGGGCGATCTTCGCCGAGGCCAAGCCACAGGTGCAATTGCCGCAGTGACGGCCGGCCATGGCAGTTGCGCGGTGTGACCAAGGGCTGGTGTTTTCGCGCCAGCGGCCTAAGATGGCCGGTGACTGGGCCCGGAACAACCGATGAGCACGAAAGATACGATCTCCATGCAACTGGTGCGTGAGGCGCTGATGCAGACCTGCCCAGCGGGCGAAGCCAATGCCGCCCTGCTGGCGCGTGCCGGCATCGATGCCAGTTGCCTCGAGCTGCCCGAGGCGCGCGTTGCCGCGCAATCCTATGCGCGCCTGTGGCGCTTGCTGGCCCGGCGCTGCAATGACGAGTTCTTTGCCATGGACCCTCGCGGGCTGCGCACTGGCAGCCTGGCGTTCATGTGCCGTGCGAGCATGGCTCAGCCAACCCTGGGGCAAGGCCTGGAAACGGCCCTGGGCTTTCTGGCACTGATGCTCGAAGACCTGCAGCCGTGCCTGGTGCGCCAACCGGGCCTGGCCGAGATCGTTATCAACGAACCGCGCGCGGAGCCGCGCCGTGCCTTCACCTACTTCACCTTCTGGATGATCGTGCATGGCGTGGCCTGCTGGCTGGCCGGGCGGCGCATCCCCATCCTGGCGATCGACCTGCGCTGCGCCGAGCCACCGTTCTGTGATGATTACCGGGTGATGTTTTCCGAAAGCCTGCAGTTCGGCCGCCCGCGTACGCGCATGATCATCCCCGCCGATTGCCTTGGCCTGGCGGTGCGGCGCAGCGAGCAGGAATTGCAGCGTTTTCTCGCCGAAGCGCCCGCCAACATCCTGGTGCGTTACCGTGACCCGTCCAGCCTGGCGCGGCGCATTCGTACCGATCTGCTGCGCCAGGCACCTGCACAATGGCCAGCGCTGGAGCACTTGGCGCAAACGCTGTGCCTGTCTGCTTCTACGCTGCGCAGGCGCCTGGCTGAAGAGGGGCAGACCTACCAGGGGCTCAAGGACAGTGTGCGGCGCGAGCTTGCCACCACCTGGCTGGTCGGCGCCGAGCCAGCCATGGGCGAGATCGCCGAACGGCTGGGTTTTGCCGATGCCAGTTCGTTCTACAAGGCCTTTCGCAAGTGGTTCGGCTGCAACCCGGGGCAATACCGCGCGGTGGTCCAGGCTCGCCACGCTGGCAACTGATTCCGTCTGCTGCACACAGCGCCAATGCGTCAGCGTCGGGGGTTTCCAGCCAAAGGAGCACCCCTTCATGCCACAGGCACCCCTGCACCCCAAGCTCGAACGCGCGACGGATGATTTCATCAGCCAGATACTGCCTGATTGGTTGAGGCGGGCCAGCGCCTCACAAATCATGGCGCTGCGCGATGCCTATAGCGCCTACCTCACAAGCCAGGCTGAAATGTCGGCTGTACTCCGGCAGTTGCAGCCGATCGATGCGTTTGCCCGCCGCTTGCTGACCCAGGGCCTTCACCGGGAGGGCGGCGCGCTGCTGGATCTTGACCGCTTGGAATGGCGCGAGCAGCGGCGCAGGTTCAAGGTCGAGCCAGGAAAATTGCCCACGGATGAGTCCTACTTCGTGAGGGTGCCGGCGTTGCAGAGGTTGATGCAAAACTTTGCCAGCGGCGAATCCTTTTATCTGGAGACGGCACTGGTATACCCCGCAGACCCCGCTACCGACGTGCCGGAACGTGTGGCCCTCGATGATGCGGCACGGATTGTAGAGGCCTGCCGCAGTACCGATGTGGGCGCACGCTACCAGGAACACCTGGCCCGGTTGTTCACCCCTGCCTTTGAGCAAACTCTGGCCACCAGCTTGCGCCGAACCTTGGCCTTGCAACTGGAGATAGCCGCCACACGCGGGCTTCTGGCGGCAGAGGATGTACAGATAGTGCGCGATATAGTGGCAGGCCGCAGAACTGCCCTTTCAAACGGCCGCACTGTGCGCTGCGGCCCGTTGCAGGTGCTGGGTTGCACGGTGCACGGGGCACTGGTGGTTGAGGTTGCCAACGGCAACCAGCGGTATGCCGGCAGTGTGCAACTGGTGCTGTCGGACGATGCCCACGCTGCCTTCCGGCACTTGGTTTCCTGGCGTGTGGTGAACTTCGAGCTGGTCGAGATGTTCAAGGATCCCGCTCGGTATGCGGCGCTGGTGGAACGCATTGCCTTGCATGAGCGGGCAGGGTTCGTCGCCACCCTGGCCAAGCGGCTGGCCGATGAGGAACCTGATCTGGAGCCGACCTTCGCCAACCTGCCGCAGGGTCAGTTCGAAGGCCTGGCGGTACAGCAGTTGCAACGGATTCGCGAGGATGCACGGTTCCTGGCGGTGCCCACCGCTGATGCCGATTCCAGCCAGACGCTGGCACGTGAGCACGCGTTGGCGTCGGCAGGGCTGGCACTGCTCAACCTGGCGGGGTTGTTCGTGCCGACGGTTGGCGCATTGCTGCTTGCCGACATGGTCGTGCAGACCTTGTCGGAGGTTTACGAAGGGGCCAGGCACTGGAGCCTGGGCCATCAGCATGAGGCTATCGAGCATTTGCTGGGGGTGGCGGAGAACCTGGCGGTAACGGCCGCGGTTGCCGGCGGCGCCACGGTGGTGGCGCGTGGCTTCGTGCGCAGTACTTTTGTCGATGGCCTGGAGCCCGTCACCAACGATGCAGGGCAGCAACGGCTTTGGTCTAACGACCTGACGCGTTACCAGAGCGCGCGGCCGAGCGGAACGCTGCGCGAACTGGACAATGGCTTGCTGAGCGATGGGGTTCGGCACTGGTGGTACCACGACGGTAGCTACTGGCGGGTACGGGCGCAGGGTGAGCATGGCCCTTGGCGCTTGCAGGACGTCACCGATGACAAGGCCTTCGGCCCTGCCCTGGAGTGGAACGCTGAAGCCTCCTGGCAACTGGCCGGCGAACGGCCGCTGGAATGGCAAGGGGCCCAAGGGCTGCTGCAGCGCCTGTGGCCTGCATCATCATCATTGGGCTCGGCGCGGGTTGCGCAGGTGCTCAGGGTTGCCGACGTATCCGAGGAGTATTTGCGCGGTTTGCTGGTGGAGAAGCGACCGATGCCGGTGGCGTTACGTGACACGTTGGAGCGCTTTGCTGCAGGTGAAAGAATCGAGCGTTTCTTCGCCCAGGTGGGCAGTGCGGACGGTCAGCTGTGGCAATGGTGCCTGGACGCCCTTGGCCTGCAAGCGCTGCCGCGGGATGAGCAGGTGTTGCAGGTTACCCGGCATGCGGCCAGCCTGCGCCCCCGGCTGCTGGACTACCTGGGCGGCCGCTATCTGGAGGCAGACGCCCAGGCCTGGCTCATACGCCGCGATTTTCCGGGCTTGCCAGCGGCCTACGTGTTGGAGGTTCTGCGGCATATCTCGACCGAGCAGCGGGTCATCCTGCGCACCCAGGCGCGCCTGCCGTTGGCGGTGGCGCAGCAGGCCCGCGAGCTGTTGCAGGTGGCCAGGCTGACGCGCATGCGTGAAGGGCTGTTTCTGGCTGGCAGCCACCACCCCGGCCTGGACGAGTTGGTGTTCTGCCTGTTGCGCGAGCACGCCAAGTGGCCGGCAACAGCGCAGGTGGAACTGCGTGAGGGGTCGCTTGCGGGGCGTAGGCTGGCGCAGCTGCCTGGGCCGGAACAAACCGCCGCCAACGTGGTGATGGTCCGGCAGGAGGGCCACTACCGCCTGTATGACGTGGCCGGTACCGAGCTACAGGCCAGCGCGCAGCGGCCGCTTGAATTCTACGAAGCGCTGCTGGCCTGCCTGCCCACGGCAGACAGGCAACGCCTGGATTGGCAGGGCGACCAAGCGTACAGTGCACTGCGCCTGGCCCTGCAACGGTGGCTACCGCAGGGGCGTGCTGCGCTGTTGAAATTACTGGGTGCCAGTGACGTTGGCGTGCCGCCGAACCCTGTTCGGCGCCTGCCCGATGGCCGGGTCGGCTACGTGCTCAGCGGCAGGGGCGCAGCGGGTAACTTCAGCCAGCGCGTGTTGCGTACCCGCATTCGAAGCCTCTATCCAGGTTTCAATGAAGAGGAAGTGGAGACCTTTCTGGAGCTGCTGCTGGAGCGGCCAGGTTCGGCGTTCTGCAATCTGTTGCTGCAGGAACAACAGTACCGCAGGTTCAGCGACGCGTTGACACGGTGGGTGGAGGGTACCCGCAACAGTGCCAGCCAGGCGGCGCGGCTGTCTGCTGCAGGCGAACTGCGACGCAGCTGGCGCCTGATCGGCGAGCGGATCGTCGACCAGCACGGCGTGTCCCAGGGCATGCGCCTGAGCCTGACGGGCGTACCCTTGCGCAGCCTGCCGGAGCTGCCGGCGGGCACCGATTTCAACCATCTTGCTGAACTGATACTCAGCGACCTGGCCGTGGAGCATGTGCCGGCCAGCTTCCTGCGCTGTTTCACCCAACTGCGCTGGTTGAACATGAGTGGCAATCGCCTGAGCGAGGTGCCCGCCGACCTCAGGCACCTGTCGCACCTGACCAACCTCAGCCTGGCTGGCAACCAGATCCGCATGACGGCGGCGGGTGTTGCAACCCTCGGCAGCCTGACGCGCCTGCGTGTCCTCGATCTGAATCACAACCCCCTGGGCGCCATTGCGCTGCAGTTGGACACCTTGGGGCGCCTGCGCGAGCTGCACATGCGCGGCGCCAACTTGCAGACGGTACCTGCGCAGTTGCACCGCTGCCGGTTGCTGGAGCTCGCGGATTTGCGCGACAACCATATCGGTGCACTGCCAGAGCCGCTGCTGGAGGCGCCTGAGGGGTTGCGGCGGGCGGTGCAGTTATCGGGTAACCCGCTGTCGAATGCCGTCAGGCAGCGCATGCTTGCCGCAGGTGCAGTGGAGGCTGCCGTTGACGAGCCTTTGCTGGCCATCGCCACCGCACGCGAGCGTTGGCTGGCGTTGGTCGCGGCGCCGCAGCGGGGTTTCAGTGAGGCCCGGTGGGATGGCGTTCAGCGTGAAGAAGGCAGCGATGCATTCTTCCGGTTGCTGACGGAGCTGACCGACACGCGCGATTATCAGGTCATTCCCGATGACCTGGGGCGGCGTGTGTGGCGCATGCTGGAGGCGATGCAGAGCGACACGGTGTTGCGCGAAGAACTGTTCAACCTGGCTGCCGACCCGCGAACCTGTGCCGACAGCGTCGCGAGCTGTTTCAGTGCCTTGGAAGTGCGCTTGTATCTGCGCCAGTCATTGCAACAGGTGGAACCCGTGGCCGCACGGATCACCCGCTTGCGTGTGGCCAGGCAGCTGTTTCGTCTGGAACAGGTGGAGCGCCTGGCCCGAGAGGATGTGAAGGCGCGCCTGGCGCAAGGGCAGCATGTCGATGAAGTCGAGGTCAGCCTGGCGTATCGCACCGGCCTGGCTGAGGAGCTGGACCTGCCAGGGCAGCCGAGAACGATGCAGTTCGAGACCATCGCCGCCGTCAGCCGGCAGCAACTGGCTGCAGCGGCTGCAACGGTGCGTGAAGCGGAGGCTACCGAGCAGTTGCCCCGCTTCATCGCGCAACGTGATTTCTGGCAGGAGTACCTGCGGCGCGAACAACCAGCAGCGTTCAATGCCGTGGAAGCGCCTTTCTGGGGCCGCATGGAGGGGCTGGGCGCGGAGGCGGCCAATGAAGGCGCCTACCTGCGCGATTTCGACAGGCTGGCGGAAGAGCGCAAGGCGGCGATCGAGGCGTTGCTGTTGCGTTTGACCCGCGAGGCGATGGACCTGCCCACGGGGTCAGGCAGCAGGACTGAGCGCGCTTCGGGGTGACTGCCGGGCGTTGGCGGCAGGCGATCGTTTCCTGCTGCCATCGCCGCTGGCGAAGGCGGCACAGTCGGGGGTCATGATCCCCGTCAAGGAACACTGACATGCCCTCGCAACCTGTACAACCCTGGCTCCAACACCCGGTAGAGCGCTTCATTGCCAACCGCTTGCCTGCCTGGCTAAGCAAGGCCAGCCCTGTTGGCCTTGCTGCGCTGCAGTCTGCACTGGATGCGCACCTTGCCAGCCAGCGCACACTCAGCAGTGTTACCGAACACCTGCAGCCACTGATGGCGTTTGCCGAGGCGCGCCTGAACGGCGCCCTGGGCCTTGGTGTACCGCTTGATCGGCTGACCTGGCGTGAAGAGCGCCGGCGCCTGCGTGTGGACCTTGGCGGCATCCGCCAGTTCGAATCGTACTTCGTCAGGGTGCCCGCGCTGGAAAAGCTGTTACAGAACTTCAAGCCCAGGGAGTCGTTCTTCGAGCAGACCGCGCTGGTACGGCCGCCCATTGCGCCCGAGCGTGAAGAACAAGCCCTGCCTGCAACTATCGACGCGGTCGTGGCCGCCTGCCGGGAAGCCGATGTCGGCAAGGCCTACCAGGGGCATCTGGCCGCGATCATGAACGCGGCCTTTGAACGCGACCTGGCCTTGGACAAGCGCCTGGAACTGGCGCTGGCTACAGAAATTGCCACCCTCAAGGGGCAGCTCAAGATCAATGAAGTGCGCATGCTGCGCCAACTGGGTCGTGGCGACACCCCGACGAACCCCGGCAGCCATTATGTTCGGGTGGGCGGGCTGCAGGTGCTGGGTTGCCGGGTGGACGGCGCCTTGGTCATCGAATTGCTCGACTCGTGGTCGATTGCCGTCGGTGGGACAGGGAGGTTGCTGCTGCTCAAGGGGGTGCTGTTGTACCTGCCAGATGATCAGGCTCGGCCACTGCAGTACTACCCTGATTGGCCCACTGCCAACCGCGCATTGGTCGCGGCAATGGCTGCTCCCCATTACCGCAGCGCGTTTGCACGGCGGATTGCGCTCAGCGAGCGTGCCGGCTACCAGGCGTTGCTCGCCACACGCCTGCAAGACGACGAACCTGATCTGCAACCGCGCAGGCTCTCGACGTCGACGCCCATCTTCGAGCAGATGGCCGCCTGGCACATTCAGCGCATCAAGGCCGATGCCCAATACCTGGCGGTGCCCACCGAACAGGCTGATAGCGATGCTGCGGCTGAGCGGTTGCGTGCCCTGGAGGGTGTCGGCGAGGTGTTGCTCAACCTGGCCGGGTTGTTCGTGCCGGTGGTTGGCACGCTGTTGATGGCCGACATGGCAAGGCAACTGCTGGGGCAGGTGTTCGAAGGTTTCAGTGACTGGAGCCAGGGCCATCAGCACGAAGCCTTGCAGCACATGATGCAGGTGGCCACCTCGCTGGCGGTCAACGGCGTTGTGCTTGGCGGGGCCTATGCCTTGCACAGCGCCTTTGTCGGGCAACTGCACCCGGTGACCAACGAGGCGGGCCAGGCACGCTTGTGGCACGATGACCTGGCCCCTTACCGCCAGGCGCTGCCAGCAGCGCCATTGACCACGCTGGAGAACGGTCTGTTGACCGATGGCAGCGGCCATTGGTGGCGTTGCGATGAGGCATTGTACAGCGTGCGCGAGGATCGCAACGGTACCTGGCGGTTGTTGCACCGGGAGGGTCCCGATGTTTACGGGCCAGCCTTGCAAACCAATGGCGAGCGCGCCTGGCGCCTGGTGACCGAACGGCCATTGGAATGGCAGGGCACTGCACGTCTGCTGGCGCGATTGTGGCCGGCCGCACAGTCACTTGCCCCAGAGCGATTGACGCAGATACTGAAAGTGGCCGATGTCGACGAGGCTTTTCTGCGCGGTTTGCTGGTTGAGGAGCGGCCCCTTCCGGTTCAACTGCGCGACACCCTCGAGCGGTTTGCGGTGGAGGCCAGGATCGTAACGTTTTTCCAGCAGCTCGATACCACCGTGAACGATACCGAGCTGTTGCAGTGGTGCGTGCATGAGCTGGATATCGAGGCGGATACGCTGCCTGCCCAGCTCGCGCAGATCGCGTTGCATGCGCAGAGCCTGCGCGAAGGGATGTTCGAGTACTTCTCGTGTTGCCACCTCGGTGCAGACAATTTGCAGAGCCTGCTGACGCGCGACTATCCCGGCTTGCCGCACGCCTACACGCTCGACGTGCTGAGCCACGCCAGCGATGCCATGCGGGCGCAGATGGAAAGCACTGGCCGGCTCCCCCTGGGCTTGGCGCAACAGGCCCGTGCCTCGTTGCAACTGGCCCGCCTGACAAGGGCGCGCGAGGTGTTCTACCTGCGCTGCAGCTATCACCCCGATGCGGTCGCGCTGGCGTTTGCCCTGCTGCGTCGGCAGGGGTTTGCGCAAAGCATGTTCAACCTGGAGTTGCGGGACCGGTCAGTGTTCGGCCCTTTGCAGGAACGGTTGCTTCCCCAGGCGGGCAGCCAGCAGACGCTGGTCATGGTCTGGCGCGACGGGGCCTTCACCCTGTATGACGAACAGGGCCTGCCTGCCGAACGGGAGGTGGCAGAACCCGCTGGGCTGTTCGAGGTCCTGGCGGCGTGCCTGCCGAGCGCGTCTCGCCAGCGCCTGGGTACCACGGGTGGGGCTGCTGCCGACAGCTTGCGCCTGGCCCTGCAAGGCGCGATACCCGAGCGTTCCTCGGACCTGCTGAAGCTGCTTGGGTGGCGTGAAGCGCGGGCGCTGGGCACCTCGATGCGACGCTTGCCTGACGGGCGCCTGGGTTACCTGCTCGGCGGCGGCGCCAGCAGGCTACCTTCCGCATCGTCGATCGAGCAGATGTTGCGCAACCGCCTGCGTGGGCTTTACCCGTCGTTCAGTGATGACGATGTCGAGCGTTACCTGGGGATCATGGCAGAGATCGACGGCTCGCCCTTCGACAGCCTGTTGCTGCAGGAACAGGAGTTCCGGCGCCTGAACGAAGAGCTGCAGCGCTGGGTGTTCCGCGTCATGGGCCCGGCCCGGCATGCGCGCCGGCGGTTGGCCTCTGCATTGCTCCGCGCCTGGCGGCTGGAAGGTGAGCGGGTGTTCGATGCGCAAAACAACCCGGTCGGCCTGCGGCTGCACGTGGCTGACATGGCGGTAGGGGAGTTGCCGACGTTGCCGCAGGGCAGCAGCTTCGGCCATGTGGCGGAACTGACACTGGCAGGTTTGCACGTTCCTGCGCTGCCCCCTGGTTTCCTGGGCTGCTTCCGGCACCTGCGCACGCTCGACCTGAGCGACAATGCCCTGCGTGAGCTACCCGAGGGCCTTGAAGAGATGCCCGAGCTGAACCAGCTGATACTGCGCAACAACCGCATCCGCCCCAGCGCGGGGCAAGTGGCTGCGTTGTTGCGCTGCGTCAATTTGCGCCGGCTGGACCTGAACGACAACCCGCTGGGCGCTCTACAGTTGGATGTATCGGGGCTGCACCGGCTGCAGCGGCTGCGCTTGCGGCGTACCGGGCTGACCAGCATGCCTTCAGGCCTGCAATGGTGCGCGCGCCTGGAGTATGCCGATCTGCGCGACAACCAGATTGCCGAGCTGCCCCAGGCATTGCTCGACGCCCCGGCCGCGGTGAGGCAAGTCGTGGACGTGGAAGGCAACGCGCTGCCCACTGCGTTGCGCGAGCAACTCTATGCACCTGAAATCGTGCCCGTCCCGCTCATGCTTGGCGAAGGTGCACAAGAGCAGGCCATGCACGCATGGCTGGGCACGCGCGCAGAGGCTGACCAGGCCCTAGGCCGCGAGCTGTGGCAGGCCTTGCGCAGTGAACCTGGCAGTGATGCATTCTTCGAACTGCTGGTGGGGATGACCCAGAGTGCCGAGTTCCGCCTTGCGCCTGAACAACTGGGCGCCAGGGTGTGGCCCCTGGTCGAGGCGCTGTCGGTGGACCGCGACCTGCGCGAAGCCTTGTTCGCGCTGGCCGACGAACCACGTGCGTGCGCCGACAATCTCGCCAATTGCTTCAGCAACCTGGAGGTCCGGTACCAGGTACTGCACGCCACCCAGGGCGGTGAGCCTGTGGCTACCCGTGATGCGCGGCTGGTGCTGGCACGGCGCCTGTACCGCCTTGACACCGTACTGGCAGTGGCCAGGGCGGACATCAACAGCCGCTACGCGGATGGCCGTTGGCAGCGCGGCGATCATGCCGAAGAGGAAGTCGAGGTCAGCCTGGCCTACCGCACAGGGCTGGCTGAACGCTTGAACCTGATCGGCCAGCCACGGTACATGCTGTTCGGTGCGTTGGCCGTGGTCTCTGAAGCCGACCTGGAGCGTGCCTGCAATGCAGTGCTGGCAGGGGAGGCGAGTGAAGACATCACGCGCTACATCAGCCAGCGGGACTTCTGGATTGAGGTGTTGCGCGCCGAACACCCACAGGACTTCGCCCTGATCCAGCAGCAATTCGAGCAGGCCATGGAGGCGCTGGAAGAGCGTATGCAGCAGTTGGGCAGTGGTGCCTACGACGCCCAGGCCCGAACACTGATGCGCGACCGCCAGGAGGCGCTGGAAGCCTTGGCCCTGCGCTTGACCCGGGAACGCCTGAACAGAGCTTGACCCGCCGCAGGGTAGCGCGCGAGCGCATTGCACGGCCTGCGCACGGCCAAACCGGTCACCCAGATTGACAGCTTTGGCCATTGCCGCGGGTGACGCGCGGCGCGAACATCGTCGGACCGATGGTTAACTCCAAAAACAACAAACCAGGAGTCCGACGATGCGTGATTACGCCGAGGCTGTCCGCCTGTTCGAGCTTGGCAACACCGTAGCTGGGGCACTGCACGGCAACCTCGAAACCCTTAACGCCTGTGTCGAGTGCTGTGACCGCCACCTAGGCCATGGCAAGGTGGCACTGCTGCATGTCGATCGCGATGGCCACACTGCCCGCTACAGCTTCGAGCAATTGCACATGCTGGCCGCCCGGTTCGCCAATGTGCTCAAGGCGCAAGGCGTGCAGGCGGGCGACAGGGTGGCGGGGCTGTTGCCACGCACCCCCGAGTTGCTGGTCAGCATCCTGGCCACCTGGCGCATCGGGGCGGTGTACCAGCCCTTGTTCACCGCCTTCGGGCCCAAGGCCATCGAGCACCGTCTTGAACAGTCCCGCGCCCGTGTCGTTGTCACAGACAGCGTCAACCGGGGCAAGCTGGACGATGTACACGCCTGCCCGACGGTCATCACGGTGAACGCCCGCAGTGGCGAACTGGATTTCCAGCAGTGCCTGGCCGGCGCCGCGCCTGAATGCGAGCCCGTGATGCGCTCGGGCGACGACCCGTTCCTGCTGATGTTCACGTCCGGTACCACCGGCCCGGCCAAGCCGCTGGAAGTACCGTTGCGTGCCATCGTCGCCTTCCAGGGCTACATGCGCGATGCCATCGACCTGCGCCGCGAAGACAACTTCTGGAACCTGGCCGACCCCGGCTGGGCCTATGGCTTGTACTACGCCGTCACCGGGCCGCTGTCCCTGGGGCATGCCACCACCTTCTACGATGGCCCGTTCAGTGTCGAAAGCTGTGTGCGGGTGATCGAATCGCTGGGCATCACCAACCTGGCCGGGTCGCCCACCGCTTACCGTTTGCTGATCGCGGCCGGCGATACCTTCGCGGCACCGGTCAAAGGCCGCCTGCGCGTTGTCAGCAGTGCCGGTGAGCCGCTGAACCCGGAAGTGATTCGCTGGTTTGCCGACGAATTGGGGGTGACCATCCACGACCACTACGGGCAGACCGAACTGGGCATGGTGCTGTGCAACCATCATGGCCTGCAGCACCCGGTGCACCCGGGATCGGCCGGCTTCGCCATCCCGGGCCATCGGATCGTGGTGCTGGACGAGCAGGGGCGCGAGCTGCCGGCCGGCGAGCCAGGCATTCTCGCGGTCGACCGCGAGCGGTCGCCGCTATGCTGGTTCGCTGGCTACCAGGGTTTGCCGACCAAGGCCTTCGTCGGCAAGTACTACCTGAGCGGCGATACCGTCGAGTTGAACCGCAACGGCAGCATCAGCTTCGTCGGGCGTAGTGACGATGTGATCACCACCTCTGGTTACCGTGTTGGCCCTTTCGACGTGGAAAGCGCGTTGATCGAACACCCGGCAGTGATCGAGGCTGCGGTGATCGGCAAGCCGGATCCGGAGCGCACCGAGTTGATCAAGGCGTTCGTGGTGTTGGCCAGCGGCTATCACGGCACCCCCGAACTTGAAGAGGCATTGCGTCAGCATGTGCGTCAGCGCCTGTACGCGCACGCCTACCCCCGCGAAATCGAATTCGTCAGCGACCTGCCCAAGACCCCGAGCGGCAAGCTGCAACGCTTCATCCTGCGTAACCAGGAAGTCGCCAAACAACAAGCGCCGCAGGCCACCCCTGCCAGCGCCTGAAAGGAAAACCGACCATGCAAATAGCGAACAAACACTTCATCGTCAGCGGCGCGGCATCCGGGCTGGGCGCTGCCACTGCGCAGATGCTGGTGGAGGCGGGTGCGAAGGTCATGCTGGTTGACCTCAATGCCCAGGCCGTTGAGGCCAAGGCGCGTGAACTGGGCGAGCATGCCCGTTTCGCGGTGGCTGACATCAGCGACGAGCAGGCTGCCCAGGCAGCAGTCGATGCAACCGTCAGTGCGTTCGGTAGCCTCCACGGGCTGATCAACTGCGCCGGTATCGTAGGCGCCGAGAAAGTGCTGGGCAAACAGGGGCCGCATGGCCTGGCCAGCTTCGCCAAGGTGATCAACGTCAACCTGGTCGGCAGCTTCAACCTGCTGCGCCTGGCTGCCGCCGCCATGGCTGAAGGCGTTGCCGGCGAGGATGGCGAGCGTGGCGTGATCATCAACACCGCCTCCATCGCGGCGTATGATGGCCAGATCGGCCAGGCGGCCTATGCCGCGTCCAAGGGCGCCATAGCCAGCCTGACCTTGCCGGTAGCCCGCGAACTGGCCCGCTTCGGTATCCGTGTGATGACGATCGCCCCGGGCATCTTCGAAACACCGATGATGGCCGGCATGAGCGAAGAAGTACGCGCTTCCCTCGCCGCTGGGGTGCCGTTCCCGCCACGCCTGGGTCGCCCGCAGGAATATGCCGCGCTGGCGCGGCACATCATCGAGAACAGCATGCTCAACGGTGAGGTGATCCGCCTCGACGGTGCGTTGCGCATGGCTGCCAAATAAGGAGGATGACCATGACCCTCAGCAATGACCCGATTGTGATCGTCAGCGCCGTGCGCACGCCCATGGGCGGCCTGCAAGGCGACCTCAAGAGCCTGACCGCGCCGCAACTGGGCAGTGCCGCCATCCGTGGCGCAGTCGAGCGCGCCGGCATCGATGCCGCCAGTGTCGAGCAGGTGCTGTTCGGCTGCGTCCTGCCGGCCGGCCAGGGCCAGGCCCCAGCGCGTCAGGCGGCGCTGGGTGCCGGGTTGGACAAGCACACCACCTGCACCACCCTGAACAAGATGTGCGGTTCGGGCATGCAGGCCGCGATCATGGCCCATGACCTGCTGCTGGCCGGCACCGCCGAGGTGGTGGTGGCCGGTGGCATGGAAAGCATGACCAACGCCCCCTACCTGCTGGACAAGGCCCGCGGTGGTTACCGCATGGGCCATGGCAAGATCATCGACCACATGTTCATGGATGGCCTGGAAGATGCCTACGACAAGGGCCGCCTGATGGGCACCTTTGCTGAAGACTGTGCCCAGGCCAACGGCTTCAGCCGCGAGGCCCAGGACCAGTTTGCCATCGCCTCCCTGACCCGCGCCCAGGACGCGATCAAGCGTGGCCGTTTTGCCGCCGAGATCATTCCGGTGGAGGTCACCGAGGGTAAGCAAACGCGCGTCATCAAGGACGACGAACAGCCGCCGAAGGCGCGGCTGGACAAGATTGCGCAGCTCAAGCCGGCCTTCCGTGAAGGCGGTACGGTGACCGCGGCCAACGCCAGTTCGATCTCCGATGGGGCTGCGGCGCTGGTGCTGATGCGCCGCTCCCAAGCCGACAAGCGGGGGCTCAAGCCTTTGGCGGTGATTCACGGGCATTCGGCCTTCGCCGATACCCCGGCCTTGTTCCCCACTGCGCCCATCGGTGCTATCGACAAGCTGCTTGTGCGCACGGGCTGGAAACTGGCCGAGGTCGACCTGTTCGAGGTCAACGAAGCCTTCGCCGTAGTCACCCTGGCGGCCATGAAACACCTCGACCTGCCCCATGACAAGGTCAACATCCACGGTGGCGCCTGTGCCCTCGGCCACCCGATCGGGGCATCCGGGGCACGCATCCTGGTGACCTTGCTGTCGGCCCTGCGCCAGAACAACCTGCGCCGGGGTATAGCGGCCATCTGCATCGGTGGTGGCGAAGCCACGGCCATGGCGGTCGAATGCCTGTACTGAGGTGAACCATGCTGGTAACTGACGAGCAACAACAGATTTGCGACGCGGTCCGTGCTTTCGCCCAGGAGCGCCTCAAGCCGTTTGCAGAACAGTGGGACAAGGCGCACCGCTTCCCCAGGGAGGCGATCGACGAAATGGCCGAGCTGGGCCTGTTCGGCATGCTGGTGCCGGAAGCCTGGGGTGGCAGCGACACCGGCTACGTGGCCTATGCCATGGCCCTGGAGGAGATTGCTGCAGGTGATGGCGCATGCTCGACCATCATGAGCGTACACAACTCAGTGGGCTGCGTGCCGATCCTGCACTTTGGCAGCGAGCAGCAGAAAGCGCAGTTCCTGGCGCCGCTGGCCAGCGGCGCGATGCTCGGTGCTTTCGCCCTGACCGAACCCCAGGCGGGTTCTGACGCCAGCAGCCTGAAGACCCGCGCCCGTCTGGATGGCGACCATTACGTGCTCAATGGCAGTAAGCAATTCATCACTTCCGGCCAGAACGCCGGGGTAGTGATCGTGTTTGCCGTAACCGACCCGGATGCCGGCAAGCGCGGCATCAGCGCCTTCATCGTGCCCACCGATTCACCCGGCTACCAGGTGGCACGGGTAGAGGACAAACTCGGCCAGCATGCTTCCGACACCTGCCAGATCGTCTTCGACAATGTGCGGGTGCCTGTGGCCAACCGGCTGGGTGCCGAGGGTGAGGGCTACAAGATCGCCCTGGCCAACCTTGAAGGTGGCCGTATCGGTATTGCTTCCCAGGCGGTGGGCATGGCCCGGGCCGCGTTTGAAGTGGCGCGTGACTACGCCAACGAGCGGCAAAGCTTCGGCAAGGCGTTGGTCGAGCACCAGGCGGTGGCGTTCCGCCTGGCTGATATGGCGACCCAGATCGCGGTGGCCCGGCAGATGGTGTTGCACGCCGCTGCGCTACGCGATGCCGGGCGCCCAGCCCTGGTGGAAGCATCAATGGCCAAGCTGTTTGCCTCGGAAATGGCCGAAAAGGTCTGTTCGCACGCCTTGCAGACCCTGGGCGGTTATGGCTATCTGAGCGACTTCCCCCTGGAGCGGATTTACCGCGACGTTCGGGTTTGCCAGATTTACGAAGGCACCAGCGACATTCAGCGCATGGTCATTGCGCGCAACCTATGAAGGAGCAGATTGCATGGCATTCGAAACCATCCTGTTGGATATCCACGGCAAGGTCGGCCTGATCACCCTCAACCGGCCGCAGGCGCTGAACGCGCTGAACGCGCAGATCGTCGGCGAAATCAACCAGGCCCTCGATCAGCTGGAGCGCGATGCCAATATCGGCTGTGTGGTGCTGACCGGCTCGGCGAAGGCGTTTGCCGCGGGTGCCGACATCAAGGAAATGGCCGAGCTGCAATACCCGCAGATCTACGTCGATGACCTGTTCAGCGATGCCGACCGCATCGCCAACCGCCGCAAACCGATCATTGCTGCGGTGTCCGGCTTTGCCCTGGGCGGCGGCTGTGAGCTGGCGATGATGTGCGATTTCATCCTCGCCGCCGACAATGCCAAATTCGGCCAACCGGAAATCAACCTTGGCGTACTGCCGGGCATGGGCGGCACGCAGCGCCTGACACGGGCGGTGGGCAAGGCCAAGGCGATGGAGCTGTGCCTGACCGGTCGCCTGATGGGCGCTGAAGAGGCGGAGCGGGCCGGGCTGGTGGCGCGGATCGTGCCGCAGGCCGAGCTGGTGGAGGAGGCACTGAAAATTGCGGCGACCATCGCCAGCAAGTCGATTCCGGTGAGCATGATGGTGAAGGAAAGCGTCAACCGGGCGTTTGAAGTTACCCTCAGCGAGGGTGTGCGGTTTGAACGCCGTGTATTCCACGCGGCTTTCGCCACCGAGGACCAGAAAGAAGGCATGGCCGCTTTCATTGCCAAGCGTGAGGCACAGTTCAACGACCGTTGATTGAAGTGTGTGACCAACTGTTCGCGCCTGGGCGGCTCCGACCCGCTCGGCGCGCAACCCATCTGGGCGCTGGCCCCAGCTGCCAGCTCGACACCGACCAGCGGATTCTGGTGCCGGAAAGCAAATTCGCAGCCTTTTGCAGTTGCTCCACGCGACGTGGCGCCTTAGACTGCCGCCCCCTGTAAAAGAGTGCCGATTGGCGCTTGAAGAATTCCGTTGCCGATGCCGAGGCGTCGGCGGCACCTGAATCGCCCAAATGCACATTTTTTCATAGAGAAATCGATGACCAAGGAACAGTTGCTGGCCATGTCGGCCGATGACTACATGAACGCCGACCAGCTCGCCTTCTTCACTGAGCTGCTGCAGGCGATGAAAGTCGAAACCCATGAACGCATCGAGCTCAGCCGCACCACCATCGAAGGCCTGGACACGCCGTCGGACCCAGCCGACGTGGCTTCGGTCGAAGAAGAGCGCAGCTGGCTGGTGAATGCCATCGACCGCGACCAGCGCCTGCTGCCTCAGCTGGAAATGGCCCTGGACCGTATTGCCGACGAAAGCTTCGGCTGGTGCGACGACAGTGGTGAGCCCATCGGCCTGAAGCGTCTGCTGATCAGCCCGACCACCAAATACTGCATCGAAGCCCAAGAGCGCCACGAGCAGCTCGACCGCCACCAGCGCCAGGTGTAACCCCTCGCGCAGTGCCGAGCCCCACGGAGCGATCCCTGGGGCTTTTTGCGTTTGTTGTCGCCCCGTTTTTGTTGCTGCAGGCGTAACACAGCTGTACCGGGCGGCGCTGTTTCCCCCTTGGGCGCAGGCGTATCATGGCTATATCGTTAGGGTGCTACTTAAATTCCGGAGGGAATGATGCATAGCCGAGTCGATGTGGCCGTGATGATCGGTTCAAGTGTGCCCGCCACAATGCAGGCACTGGGCAGGCGTGTCTGCTGGGTGGTGCTGGTCAACGGTGAGCGGCGCGGTACCGCTTTTGCCACGCGCGAGGAAGCGTTGGAATGCCAGGCTGCCTGGCAGCAACAACTGAAGAAAGGGCTCGCCGCCTGAAAATGTTGTTTGCCTCTCGACGGGTTTCAGTGTTTTCGGGCATATTTGTCCTACAGTAATGCGCACCAGGGTTTGCCTTCTTGCAGGCTCACGCCTTGGCCGTGTTTTCTGGCGAGTGATCTCAGGCATCACGTTTCCCGTGCCGGGAATGGGCCAAACGCCTTCGGTTGAAGGCGAATCTGGCAAACCAGAGTAAAGTTTCCTGCGCGCTGCATCGTCGGCGGGCACAGACATTTCGTATATCGCTTTATTACTCTTTTCGCCTATCGATAAGACAGGGCCGTGCCTCCCCGAGCTTGGGTGAGGGCGGGTTGTAACCGGTTGAGGATTACTTCATTGGCAGTCAGCACACTTGATACCCATGCGTTGTTCGCACTCGGCGACTTGCGCGGTAAATTGGCCCAACTGTTCCAGGGCCGCTTCATTTATGTAACCGAACAGAATCCCGAAGGCCTGTACATGGCCGAAATCGACACAGAAAGTGCGTTGGTGGTAGACGATAAACAGCGCCTGGAACTGAAAGTTGGCGATCATTTCCGCGCTGCCGTATTGCCCAGCCGCGAAGGCGGCAAGTTGGAAATGCGCTTCCGGGAAATCAAGTTGAATGTCTATGGCGTGGGTGATTACGCTTTCGTTTCCGTGCCGGAAGGCGAGGGCATCGTGTTTCGCGAAGGCCAAGGGGTCATGTTGGTATTCGCCGCGCAGCAGCAGATACAGGAAGGCCTGGGCAAGTTGCTGAAAGCGGTAACCGGCAAAGTTGCCAAATGGCGCAAGGGCGAGCTGACCACCTTCAAGGCCAGTGAATGACTGCAACTGATGATGCGCCCGCCAGCCGGGCGGAGTTTCATCGGCAGCATCATGCGGCTGCCGTAGCCGAGGCGCAGCGTATGCTGGCCCGGCGCGATGCATTGCAAGGTGCCTGGTTGAACTGGGTGGCGGCAGAGCTGTACAGGCTCGGCCCGCCACCTTACGCCGCCATGGTGCGCCGCGAGTTGCAGCGCCTGAGCCAGGTGTGAGGCGGCAGGCCTTCAGTTGCCACTGTCGCAGCCGCTGCTGACCTCTTCAGGCACTGGCTCTTTCGCCACCCGCTTGCGGAACAGCGCTGCCCGTGCGAGCAGCAACGTGGTCACCGGCACAGTGATCGACAGCAGAATGGGGATCAGCCAGGCGTGCAGCACCGCCGCGTCCTTCAACCACGAAAAATAGATGATCGAGGCCAGTGCCACGCACCAAGCGCCGATGGTCGAGGCCAGTGCCGGTGGGTGCATGCGCTGGAAGTAGTCTTTCAGGCGCACCAGGCCCACTGCACCTACCAGGGCGAACAGGCTGCCGGTGATCAGCAGCACCGCCGTGATCAGTTCGAGCCAGAATGGCAGTACCAAGGTTTCAGTCATTCGATCACCTCACCGCGCAGCAGGAACTTGGCCAGGGCAAACGAGCCGACGAAGCCGAACAGCGCAATCAACAGGGCACCTTCGAAGTAGGTGTCACTGGCATAACGGATACCCAGCACCAGCATGGTCAGCATGGCCAGGATATACAGGTAGTCCAGCGCCAGGATCCGGTCCTGGGCAGACGGGCCACGGAACAGCCTGAACAGCGCCAGGGCCATGGCCAGGGCGAAAATGAACAGGCTGGCGAGGACAGCGTTGGCGAGCAGGCCTGTCATTGGAAAATCTCCACCAGTGGGCGTTCATACGTGTCCTTGAAGTGCTGGACGAAGGCCGCTTCATCGTCCAGGTCGAACACATGCAGCAGCAATACGCTGCGGTCCAGAGCCAGTTCCGACCAGACTGTGCCAGGCACCACCGTGGTAATCATCGCCAGTGCCGCCAGGCCGTGCGGGTCGCGCAGGGCCAGCGGTATATGCACGAACGCCGAACGTGGCGGCTGCTTGCCGGCCCGCAGCACGCCGCGGGCAACCAGCAGGTTGGACATGATGACATCGACGCCGACCCGGCCGATAAGCCGGGCGACGACCAGCGGCCGCTTGACGTGTGCGTGTTGCGGCCGCAAGGGGGCCATCAGCAGTGGCGCCAGTACGCCAAGGGCGGCGCCCAGCAGCAGGTTACCGGGGCTGACCGAGAGGTTGAGCAGCAGCCACAGGCCGAACAGCGAGACCGAGAGGAGCGGGGCGGGGAACATGCGGCTCATGGCAGCACCTCGGCGCTGGGCGAAGTCGGGCCAGGGATCGGCCGGGCGGCCATTACGGCATCGATATAGGCATCTGGCGCCTGCAGGCTGGCGGCCGTGTCCTGGGTGTAGCGCAGCAATGGCTCGGCCTTGAGGCTGAGGAAGATGCACAGGCCGAGCAGAATGACGATCGGCAGGCATTCGAACCGGCGCAGTACGGGTGACGGGCGCTCTTCGGGCTTCCAGAAGCGTTGGATGCCAACCCGGCCGAAGGCAATCAGCGAGGCCATGCCCGAGAGTATCAGCAACGCTACCAGCCCCCAGCCGGGGGCACTCAGGGGCTGCTCGACGGGGCCGCCCAGGCCGTTTGGGTTGAACAAGGCGCTGATCAGGTTGAGCTTGCCGACGAAGCCCGAGAGGGGCGGCATGCCGATGATCAGCAAGGCGCAGGCGATGAAACTCAGGCCCAGGAAAGCCATGGTCCAAGGGATGATCTGGCCGATCACCGCCTTCTGCTCGTCATCGAGGTTGATACCTTTGGGGGGGTGCAGGGACTCCAGCGGGGGCGGCATCAGATCTTCTTCTTCGTCCAGCGGTGCCTCATTGGCCGAGCGCGAGCGTTCGACCAGCTCGGCGAGCAGGAACAGGGCGCACAGTGCCAGGGTCGAGTTGACCAGATAGAACAGTGCCGCACCGGTCAGCGCGGGCTGGGCAAAGCCGACCGCGCCGAGCAGGGTGCCGGCCGAAACCAGGATGCTCAGCGCTGCCATGCGTTCCAGGCGCTGTGCTGCGAGAATGCACACTGCGGCCACCGCCAGGGTCACCAGGCCACCGTACACCAGCCATTGGCCGCCGAAATGGGCCGAAGCGCCGGCCTGGCCGGAGAACAGCAGCGTCCACAGGCGCAACACGGCGTACAGGCCGACCTTGGTCATGATGGCGAACAGCGCAGCCACCGGCGCACTGGCCGATGCATAGGCCGGTACCAACCAGAAGTTGAGCGGCCAGATGCCGGCCTTGACCAGGAAGGCCATGGCCAGGATGGCTGCACCGGCGTGCAGCAGGCCACGGTCAGCTTCTGGCACCAGGGGAATCTTCAGGGCCAGGTCAGCCATGTTCAGGGTGCCGGTCACGCCGTACAGCATCGCCGCGCCAATCAGGAAGAGCGACGAGGCAAACAGGTTGATGGCGATGTAGTGCAGGCCGGCACGCACGCGCGCGCGCCCCGAACCATGCAGCAACAGACCGTAGGAAGCGGCCAGCAGCACTTCGAAGAACACGAACAGGTTGAACAGATCGGCTGTGAGGAACGCGCCGTACAGGCCCATCAGCTGGATCTGGAACAGTGCGTGAAAGCTGGCCCCGGCACCGTCCCAGCGGGCGCGGGCAAACAACAGGGCACTGAAGCCGATGACCCCGGTCAGGGTCAGCAGCAGCGCAGACAAGTGGTCCAGCACCAGCACGATACCGAATGGCGCTGGCCAGTTACCCGGCAGGTACACGCCGATCGATTGTGCCTGACCCTGGGTGCGTACCCACAGCAGCAGGCTGACGGCTATGGCCAGGCCGGTGAGGGTCGACAGCAGGTTCAGACGGGCTTTGATGCGGCGGTGTTTTTCGCCCAGCAGCAGCATCATGGCCGCCGTGACCAGCGGTAGCAGGATGGGCGCGACGATCAGTTGACTCATGTCGCTCATTCGTCACGCTCCCGGCCATCGACGTGGTCGGTCCCGGTCAGGCCCCGCGAGGCCAGCAGCACCACCAGGAACAGCGCGGTCATGGCAAAGCTGATCACGATGGCGGTCAGCACCAGGGCTTGCGGCAGCGGGTCGGTGTAATGCAGCAAGTCTTGGGTCACGCCGTCCTTGATGATCGGCTCTTTGCCGATGAACAGGCTGCCCATGCTGAAGATGAACAGGTTGACGCCGTACGACAGCAGGCACAGGCCCATGATGACCTGGTAGGTACGCGGGCGCAGGATCAGCCATACGCCCGAGGCGGCCAGCACTCCGATGGCGACTGCAATGACTTCTTCCATCAGGCGGCTCCTGCTTGGTTGGTTTTTGCCGGGTTACCCGGGCGGTAGGCACGCACCGACTGGTGCGCCAGCGCAGTGAGGATCAACAGGGTCGAACCGACCACCACGGTGTACACGCCGACATCGAAGAACAGTGCACTGGCCACGTGCACGTCGCCCAGCAAGGGCAAGTGCAGGTGGGCGGTATGGGTGGTCAGGAACGGGTAGCCGAGCAGCATGGCGCCGCCCCCGGTGAGGGTTGCGCAAAGCAGGCCGGTGCCCATCCAGCGCAGCGGCCGCAGGCTCATCTGCGCCTCGACCCATTGGGTGCCCGCCACCATGTACTGCAGGATGAACGCCACCGACATTACCAAGCCAGCGACAAAACCGCCCCCTGGCTGGTTGTGCCCGCGCATGAACAGGTACATCGAGACCAGCAGGGCGATAGGTAGCAGCAGGCGCACCAGCACCGCTGGCACCATCATGAAGCCCAGTGCGGTATCGGTGGCATGCCGCGGGTTGATCAGGTCGGTGACCACGTCAGGCGCGAGCTGGCGCTGCTGGGCCGGCAACTGCATGCTCTCCTTGGGTGGGCGGAAGCGTCGCAGCAGGGCGAACACGGTCAGCGCCACGGCCACCAGCACGGTGATTTCACCGAGAGTGTCGAAACCGCGGAAGTCGACCAGCATGACGTTGACCACATTGGTGCCACCGCCCTGCGGCAGTGCGCGGCTGAGGTAGAACGAGGAAATGTCATTGGGTGTCGGCCGCGTCAGCATGGCATACGACAACAAGGCCATGCCGCCACCAACCAGTACTGCCAGCAGCAGGTCGCGCAAGCGGCGTATGCGCGCACGCTCCAGGCTGCCGGGCGATGGCGAGACGCCTTCGATACGCCGAGGCAACCAGCGCAAGCCGAGCAGGATAAGCACGGTGGTGACGACTTCTACCACCAGCTGGGTCAGGGCCAGGTCGGGTGCGGAGAACCAGACGAAGGTGATGCAGGTCATCAGGCCGCAGACGCTGACCATGGTCAGGGCTGCCAGGCGATGGTACTTGGCCTGGTAGGCAGCGCCGACGGCGCAGGCGATTGCGATCAGCCACAGCGCGACGAATACCCCGGACCCGGGAATTTTCGGCCGCTCGCCCCAGCTCAGGCCGCTGTAGAGCATGGGCGTGAGCCCGGCCAGGAATGCGGCGACCACCAGCATGAACAGCTGCGACTGCAAACGCCGGCTGGTGAGCAGGCGCTCGATGCGCCGGGCAAGCAACATCAACTGCACCTGGCCGTATTCGAACAGGCGCTTGCCGTTGAACCGCTCGATCACCGGCGGGGAAGGGAAGCGCCCCCGGCGCAGTTGCTTGCGCAACATGATGTACAAGACGATACCGCCGCTCATGGCGAGCAGGCTCATGATCAGCGGCGCATTCCAGCCATGCCAGATCGCCAGGCTGTATTCCGGCAGGGTGCCGCCGACCACCGGCAATGCCGCGGCAGCCAGCAGCGGCCCGACCGACTGTGCGGGGAAAATACCCACGACCAGGCAGGTGAGTACCAGCAACTCTACCGGTGCACGCATCCAGCGCGGCGGTTCATGCGGGGTGTGCGGCAGGTCCTGGGCCGTAGGGCCGAAGAACACATCGACGGTAAAGCGCAGCGCATACGCCACGCTGAACGTGCCGGCGAGGGTGGCGACTACCGGCAGGGCGGCTTCGACCCAGGCGGTGGAGCTGATGAACACTGTTTCAGCGAAGAACATTTCCTTCGACAGGAAGCCGTTCATCAAGGGCACGCCAGCCATCGAGGCACTGGCCACCATGGCCAGGGTGGCGGTGTACGGCACCAGGCGGATCAGGCCACTGAGGCGGCGGATGTCGCGGGTGCCGCTTTCGTGGTCGATGATGCCGGCGGCCATGAACAGCGAGGCTTTGAAGGTGGCATGGTTGAGGATGTGGAACACCGCGGCGACCGCGGCCAGCGGGCTGTTCAGGCCGAGCAGCAGGGTAATCAGGCCGAGATGGCTGATGGTCGAGTAGGCCAGAAGGCCCTTCAGGTCATTCTGGAACATGGCGGCGAAGGCGCCGAGCAACAGCGTGATGGCGCCGGCGCCGCCGACGATCCAGAACCACTCCTCGCTGCCGGAGAGCACTGGCCACAGGCGGGCCAGCAGGAATACCCCGGCCTTGACCATGGTTGCGGAGTGCAGGTAGGCCGATACCGGCGTTGGCGCAGCCATGGCGTGGGGCAGCCAGAACTGGAAGGGGAACTGTGCGCTCTTGCTCAGGGCGCCGATCAGGATGAGGGGCAGTAGAACTGGATACAGCGCGTGCTGGCGGATGGTGTCGCCGGCAGCCAGGACCTTGTCCAGGTCGTAGCTGCCGACCACATGGCCGAGCAGCAGCGCCCCCACCAGCAGGCACAGGCCGCCTGCGCCCGTTACCATCAGTGCCATGTAGGCGCCGCGGCGGGCGTCTGCCCGGTGGTGCCAGTAGCCGATAAGCAGGAAAGAGAACAGGCTGGTGAGCTCCCAGAAGAACACCAGCTGGATCAGGTTGCCGGAGATCACCAGGCCCAGCATGGCGCCCATGAACGCCAGGAAAAAGGCGAAGAAGCGCGGCACCGGGTCTTGGGGTGACATGTAGTAGCGCGCGTACAGCGACACCAGCGTGCCGATGCCCAGCACCAGCAGCGAGAACAGCCAGGCGAAGCCGTCCATGCGCAGCACCAGGTTCAGGCCCAGGCTGGGCAGCCACAGGAACTCTTCGCGAATCACGCCCCCGTGGGCGACCTGAGGGTAAAGCAGTGCTACCTGGACGGTACCGACCAGGGCTACGAGCCCGGCAAGGATGGACTCGGCGTTTCGTGCGTTGTGCGGCAGCACGGCTGCCAGGCAACTGCCCACGAACGGCAGAAGCAATAGCACTATCAAAGACATAGCGGCCTATTCTGGAGAAGTTTGCAAGGATCATACGTGCCGGGGGGGGTGATCACCAACACGCAAGCTGTCGCAGAATCCTACAAATAGACTGTGACAAGTGATTTTTTTATAACAGTTTTTTACAAAGCATAGCTGCAGTTGGCTGCTTCACAGCCCTGCCTGCCGCTCACCCGGTACCCCTTGGCCGTCCACAGCGGCGCCTTCGCTGCGCCGCCGTACCTTGAGTTCGCTGACTACCACCGCGATCACGATCAGCAGGCCGCCCAGCAGCGCCACGCCGGGGAGCCGTTCGCCGGCGATACGCCCGACGATACCAGCCCACACCGGTTCACCAGCATAAATAAGCGTTGCCCGGGTGGGCGAGACCGACTTCTGCGCCCAGTTCATCGCCACCTGGATTACCGCACTCATCGCGCCCAGGCCGATAGCGCTGACCAGCAGCAGCCAGGAAAAGTCGGGAATGCGCTCCTGGGTCGGGACGATCATCAAAAACGCCAACACCGACGCGGTCGCCAACTGGACAACGGTGACCCGACGCACATCGACCTGGCCGGCGTAGCGGCTGATCAGGATGATCTCGCCAGCGATCGCCACAGCGCTGACCAGGGTCACCATTTCGCCTTCGCTGAAATGCAGGCTGCCGCCTTCCGGGCCGGCCAGCAGCATCAGGCCGGCGAACGCCAGGCAAATGCCGATGCTGGGCATCAGGCCGGGCCGGCGGCCGAGTACCAGCCACTGCAACAGGGGCACGAACGGCACATACAGCGCAGTGATGAACGCCGACTGGCTGCTACTGATGGTTTGCAGGCCCATGGTCTGCAAACCATAGCCGAGCATGATCGTGACACCGATCAGCATGCCGGCCTTGAGCTCGGTGAAGGTCAGCCCAGGCAGCGCCCGCGCTGAGACCACGCCCACGAACAACGCCGCTGCCGCAAAGCGCAGGCCGACGAAGAACATCGGGCCGCTGACACTCATCACGTTATGGACAAGCAGAAAGGTGCCGCCCCACAACATGGTAATGAACACCAGCACGACTTCGGCCTTGCTCAGGCGAAAGGTAACGGTGGGGGTCGGCTTGCTGCTGGGCTGGATCATGGTCTTGCACACTCGGCGTCAGGCGGCGCACAATCGCCGCAAAGTGGGCAGTATACTGCGCAATACACAACGGTGAGCAATATAGTGCACAAAGAATCCGCGCACCGTGCTTCGGTGCTGCAACACGTCAGCCTAAATGTTCGCAGCCTGCGCAATGCCGCTGGTATGAGCCAGGCGGTGCTGGCTGAACGCTCGGGGGTCAGCCGGCGCATGCTGGTGGCCATCGAGGCGGGGGAAAAGAATGTCAGCCTGACCACCCTGGATTTGATCGCCGAGGCGTTGGGGGTGGCCTTCAGTACGCTGATCCAGGCGCCGGACCTGCGTGATCCAGGGCGTATCGAAGAGCTGGCCTGGGCGGGCGAGCACCCCCAGAGCCGGGCGGTTTTGCTGGGCACCAGCGCGGCGCGGCGCGAGGTCGAGCTGTGGGAGTGGACGCTGGCGCCGGGCGAGCGTTATGCCAGCGAGGCCGATGCCGAGGGTTGGAGTGAGCAGATCTATGTGTGCGCAGGGCAACTTACCCTGATCATCGAGGGGATAGAACATCGCCTGCAGGTGGGGCAGTTCCAGGTATTTCCCAGCAATTGCCAGTACGCCTACCGGAACGATGGCACTGTGCCGGTGCGGTTTGTGCGTAATGTGGTGATCTGAGGCCCCGCAGGTTCGTCGCCCCGTGGTGGTTTGCAAGCGATCTGCCGGCGGGATGGGGCGCAAAGCGCCCCGAGCACCTCAAGCCTGTTCGGCCACCATTTCGCTCGTCTTCACGACTTTGGCGTAGGCAAAGGCCAACGCTGCCATGGTCGCATCCTGTACCTGGGCCGCTGGCACCTGCTTGCCGTCGAACGTCAGTGCCAGGGTCGCGCAGGCATCGTGCACCACGGTCACTTCAAAGCCCAGGTCGGCGGCTGCCCGGGTAGCGGCATCAATGCACATGTGGCTCATGCTGCCAACGATGGTCACGGCTTCGATGCCATGCGTTCGGAGCGTTTGTTCAAGGCCAGTTTCGAGAAAGGCGTTGACCTTGTGCTTGAGTATCACCGGCTCGCCTGCAGCCGGCTGGACCTTGCTGTAGAAGGCGGCGCCCGGCGAACCCGGGGCAAAGAATGGCGCATCGGCGCTGGTGAACTCATGCCGCACGTGCACCACCAAGTCGCCGCGCGTGCGGGCCGCGGCCAGCACGCGGGCCGCGTTTTCGGCCGCTGCCTCAGCCCCATCGAGGGGCCACTTGCCGCCTGGGAAGTAGTCGTTCTGGATGTCGATGATGATCAGCGCGTGCTTGTTCATGCTGCCTCCTGTGGCAGTAGTCGTGGGTTGGCGTTAGTTATAGGCTGTGGGGCCCGACCTGAGGATTGGCGTGAACGACACTATGCGGGTGAAAACTGACAACACGGCCAGGCTGGACATCGGCTTGCTGCTTTACCCTGGGGTACAGCAGGCTGCCCTGTATGGCCTGCGCGACCTCTTTACCGTGGCCAATCGGGTCGCAGCCGAACTGGGTGCTGTCGCGTTGCCGCAGGTGCGCATCAGCTTCTGGCAGGCCGACGTCGCAGGTCACTTGCAGCTGGCCCCTGGCAGCCCGGCTGTCGACTTGGCAGGTGTGCGTGTCCTGATCATCCCGCCAAGCCTGGAATCGACCCCGCATGGCGACCTGCTGGAACAGCATCGGCCGTCCCTGTGCCTGTTGCACGGGCGTGGCGCGGTGCTGGCGTCGGTGTGTATCGGCGTGTTTTTCATCGCCGCCAGTGGCTTGCTGGATGGTCGCCCGGCCTGTACCCACTGGAACTACGTGCAGGCGCTGGCGCAGCGGTTCCCCAACGTGCGCGTGCAGACCCAGCAGCCGGTACTGGACGACGGCGACATTGTCACCTCGGCGGGGTTGATGGCCTGGACCGACCTGGGGCTGCGGCTGCTCGAACGTTTTCTGGGGGCGACGGTAGCGCGGGAAACTGCCCGCTATCTGGCAGTCGAACCTGTCACCGCGGCATTGCCCGGGGCGTTGTTCAACCCTCGGCTGGACCATGGCGACGAAGCCATCCTGAAAGTGCAGCATTGGCTGCAGGGCAGTGACGGGCAGCATGCAGACCTGGCTGCAATGGCGGCCTGCGCGGGGTTGGAAGCGCGCACGTTCCTGCGGCGTTTTCGAGCCGCCACCGGGTTGCGCCCCACCGAATACTGCCAGCAGGTGCGCGTAGGGCGCGCGTGCCGGTTGCTGGAGTTCACCCGGCGCAATGTCGAGCAGATCGCCTGGGGGGTTGGCTATCAGGATCCGGGGGCGTTTCGCAAAGTCTTTCAGCGCATCACCGGGTTGACGCCGAGTGAGTACCGGCGACGCTTTGCGGTAACGGCGTAGCGCGTGCACAAACCGCTTGACCTTGACTTAACTTGAGGTTTTACCCTGCTCGGCATCGCGCTGCATGCGCCCGTAGCCAGGAGACTGTCGATGTCGGCAAAGCCTCAAGCCCTGTGGTTCACCCAGATGATCGAATATGAAGTGCCGAGCCCGTGCCAGCAGGCGTTGGCTCAAGCGCTGGTGGTGCGCAGCGAAGTGTTGGCAGCGCGCTGTGAAGGCCTGCAAGGCGTCAGCATTCAGGCAAGCGACGATGGCAGCCGGGTGCTGCAGTACCTGCAATGGCAGTCACGCCAGGCCTGGTCGGCGGCGGCCGAGTATTTCAACGAGGAACCCTTCCTCGAGCTGTTGCGCCGGCACCAGGCACGGGGTGTCAATTTTGCGGCCTACCAGACCTTGCGCAGCTTGGTGCGCAGCGCCGATGGCGGCCTGCATTGCCAGGTAGGTGAGGGTCAGGCGTACCACGGTGCGTAGTGTGGGTAGCGGTCCAGGCGGGCACCGATGACCATTTCGCTGATCCATGCCGCCAGCATCGAGCTGTAGGCTTTCTGGCTTTCTTCACTGGATAACGCGTGGTCGGCGCCGTCGACCATGCGGTGGGTCAGTGAGTGGGCGCTGACGAATGCCGAGCGGTAGCTCATCAAGGTGCTGTGCGGGACATAGTCGTCCTGTTCGGACTCCACCAGCAGCACATCACCGACGAACTCGGCGCAGGCGGCCAGGGCGCGGTTGTCGGCCGGCCCCAGGGGGCGCTGGCGGTAGGCGTTCAAGCGCTGACGATCAAGGGCTTGCTTGGGGCTGTCCCATTCTTCGTCCCAGTACATGGCCGGCACCCGCAGGGCCAGCCATTTCACCGGGCGTTCGCGGGTCAGCAAGGTGGCCAGGTAGCCGCCATAGCTGCTGCCGATGATGGCGATGGCGTTGCTGTCGACCGCCGGGTGGCTGATCAGGCGGTCGTAAGCCACCAGCAGGTCTTGCAGGTTCTGCTCACGGGTAACGGTCAGGCGCTGGCTTTGGGTTTTTTCATGGCCGCGCAGGTCGAAGGTCATGCATACGCAGCCCAGGCCGGTGATGTGTCGGGCGCGAGCCAGGTCACGTTGCTGGCTGCCACCCCAGCCGTGGACGAAGAGAATACCTGGCATCTTGCTGCCAGGGCTGACCAAGGTCCCGGCGATGCGGTCGTTCTCGACCTGCAGTTCGACGGTTTCACTCTGAATGGCCATGCTCGCGAATCCGCGCAAATTTGCTGAGTTGTCCGAGTTCACTGTCGTTTCCTTGGTAGAAAAGGGTGGCATCCGCGGGCAGGTCGGCGCTGCCGAACACTTCATGGGTGGACGCACGTACCTGCTGCAGTGCCGGGTCGTCGGCAAATGCCTGCAGGGCCAGCAGCTCGGCGCTGCTGGCACCGCCCAGGCGCCAGGATTGTTCGAGTACCCCGCTGCATGGCTGGCCGGAGGCAGTGGTGCCGCGGGCGATATCGTAGTTGCGCCGCGACGCCACAAAGCCCGGAAAATGCCGTTCGGCAGCCTGTTCGTAGACCATGGCCTGGTTCACGGCCAGCCGCAGGTGGTCTTCAAGGGGGCGTTGCAACAGGGCCTGATAGTCGCCACGGACTACGATCAGGTCAGATCCCCCGTACACCTCGCAGCCCTGATGGTCACGGGTGAGTTGCTGGGTGCCATGGTAGCTGCAGGTCAGGCCGGCCACCCTGACCTGACCAACGCTGAAGGTCTTCACTTGGCTCAGGTCTTCTTCCAGCACCAGTCCCCATACCGCCAACTGCTGGTCGTCCATACCGTTCAACAAAGGGGTCAGCTGATCCAGTTCTGTGATCACCTGGTGCCCGCGGCCTGCGCTGGCCCGTACTGGCTTGACCCGCACAGGGCCAGCGCGCAACAGCAAGGCTGCAGCATGGCGGGCATCGGGTTTGCTGAACACCGTAAAACCGCGCAGCAAGGCGCCGCCGGCCTGGCGGGCGAAGCCATCGGTCCAGCCCTCAGGGCCGGAGGCTCCCGCAGGCAGCGGGTGGGAAATGGCTTTGGTGGCCATGTAGGGGCAGGGTACCAAGCCGCCGAATAGATCTGACTCACTGACAATGCCCAGGCTGGCAGCCTGCTCGGTGTCGGTCAGGGTTTCGGTCGGGATGCAATAGTAGTTGTCGGTGGCGACAGGCAGCCGCGTGGGCTGCACATGGGGGCAGCCCAGCAAGCGTCCCAGGCCCTCGGCGAGCTTCAGGTGCACGGCCCGCTCATGCTCGGGTGTATGTTCCCGAGTGTCGAGCAGCACGACTGCAGTTTTAGCGGGGCAGGCACTGGGCATGGTCTGCTGCCTGTGTGTGGCGAATGTACAGTGTGTGAAGCCGTGACCCTGGGGAAGTTCAGCACTACTTGATCGGCGGTCCTTGTGTAGGACGGTTCCGGTTCGCGCCTGGGCGATTGCAGGGCTTTGGCGCCTGCTCCATTATCCGCCTATTGGATCAACCGTGATGTAGCCGCAGGAGAGCGCATGAACGTGCAGACCCCCTTTGAACACAGCGTGCCACAGCGCCTGATGCGTCTGCGCCAGGCCATGGCGGCAAGGCACGTCGATGCCTTGCTGGTGCCTTCATCCGACCCGCATCTCTCCGAATACCTGCCCGGCTATTGGCAAGGGCGCCAGTGGCTGTCGGGGTTTCATGGCTCGGTGGGTACACTGGTGGTGACCTCGGCGTTTGCCGGGCTATGGGTCGATAGCCGCTACTGGGAACAGGCCGAGCATGAATTGGCCGGCAGTGGCATCGAGCTGATGAAGCTGTCGCCGGGCAAGCCTGGCGCGCTGGAGTGGCTGGGAGAGCACGCTGAGCCCAACGGCACCGTGGCGGTCGACGGTGCCGTCATGGCATTGGCCTCGGCGCGGCAATTGGCAGAGCGCCTGAAGGCGCGCGGGGCGCGGCTGGTAACCGACCAGGACCTGCTGGGCGAGGTGTGGGACGGGCGCCCGGGGCTGCCTGGCAATCCGGTCTATCAGCATTTGCAGCCGCACGCCACGACGAGCCGGGCGCAAAAGCTCGCGCAGTTGCGCCAGGCCATGCAGGCCAAGGGGGCCGACTGGCACTTCATTGCCACCCTCGATGACATCGCCTGGCTGTTCAATCTGCGCGGTAGCGACGTCTCATACAACCCGGTGTTTCTGGCCTTCGCCTTGATCAGCCAGCAGCAGGCCATGCTGTTCGTTGGCCAAGGCAAGGTGGATGCGCACCTGCGCCAGGTACTGGCGAGCGACGGTGTTGAAGTGCGCGACTACAGCGAAGCAGGGCAGGCGCTGGCTGCCGTGGCGGCAGGCAGCCGGCTGCTGGTGGACCCGGCACGCGTCACCTGCAGCCTGTTAGCCAACTTGCCGGTGGGTGTGGAGCTGGTCGAGGGGCTGAACCCCACCACCCTGAGCAAGGCCTGCAAGGGTGACGCTGATCTCCCCTACATCCGTCAGGTCATGGAGGAAGACGGGGCGGCATTGTGCGAATTCTTCGCCTGGCTGGAAGCCAACCTTGGTCGAGAGGTCGTCACCGAGCTGACTGTGGACGAGCAATTGAGTGCTGCACGTGCACGGCGGGCGAATTTCGTGTCGCTGAGCTTTTCGACCATTGCAGCCTTCAATGCCAATGGTGCGATGCCGCATTACCGCGCCACCGAGCAGTCGCATGCACGCATCGAAGGCAACGGGCTGTTGCTGATCGATTCGGGTGGGCAGTACCTGGGGGGGACTACTGACATCACTCGCATGGTGCCGGTGGGTGTTCCCAGCCACGCGCAGAAGGAAGACTGTACCCGCGTGCTCAAAGGCATGATCGCCCTGTCGCGGGCCACGTTTCCCCGTGGCATCCTGTCGCCCCTGCTCGATGCCATTGCGCGCGCGCCGATCTGGGCTGACCAGGTCGACTACGGGCATGGGACCGGGCACGGGGTGGGCTATTTCCTCAATGTGCATGAGGGGCCGCAAGTGATTGCCTACCAGGCGGCACCGGCGCCCCATACGGCCATGCAGGCGGGCATGATCAGCTCGATCGAGCCGGGCACCTACAGGCCTGGGCAATGGGGGGTACGCATCGAGAATCTGGTGGTCAACCGCGAAGCAGGCACGAGCGCCTTCGGTGACTTCCTGAACTTCGAGACCTTGACGCTGTGCCCGATCGACACCCGCTGCCTCCTGCCCGAACGACTGACCCAATGCGAACTGGAGTGGCTCAATGGCTATCATGCCCACGTGCGCGAGCGTTTGGCCCCGTTGTTGAAAGGGGAGGCGCTTGGCTGGCTCGAAGCGCGCACCGCGCCGCTGTAAAGCGCGGCAAAGAGGGCAGCCGATGCGCTGCCCTTGCTGCTATTTGCAGATGACGATCATGCTGCGGCTGGTGTAGCCCGCTGGGTTGATGCCGAACAAATAGTCACCGTCTTCTTCGTCGCTGTCACCAGACCGTGCGACCACCCGGTAACCGCGGGTGCTGCAAGCGCTTGCAGCCTTGCTGTAACACTTGTCCCACGAGGATGAAAGGCCGGAGCAATTGATATGCAGGCCCTTTTTGCCCTTCTTGACCTCGGTCTTGGCCGTGGCGGCACATCCAGCAATAGCCAAGATGGCCAGGATGAGAAAAATACGTTTCATTCCTGTCCTTATATGCAGGGCGAATCCGATGTCAGACCCTGTCGTTATCGCTTCGGTTCTTCCTGAGTTTCCTCAGCGCCAGTGTTCGCTTCAGTAGAACGCGTGAAGATCGTGATGCTGTGACAGCTTAATCAGCGGGGCCGATCGCGACAATCATTAATACGGTCTCAAATGAAAATATTTCTCATATCAGTCAGCGGCGATCGGTGGGCTGGTGTCTTTTCGCATCGACAGCGTGGTGCCCACAGAGGCCGCAATGATCGCCAGGATCGCCAGCCATTGGGTGACTGTCAGAACTTCGCCAAGGAACAAAAGGCCCGACAGCGCCCCGAATGCAGGCTCGATGCTCATGAGGGTGCCGAAAGTGCGCGCCGGAATGCGCGTCAGGGCAACCATCTCCAGGCTGTAGGGCAGGGCGGTGGACAGCACTGCAACGGCGAGCGCTACGGGAATCAGCGCCGGGGTGAGCAGTGCGCTGCCGGCATGGGCGATGCCGATAGGTGCAACGAACAGGGCGGCTACCACAACGCCCAGGGCGGCACTCTGGATGCCGTGCTCGGCGCCGGCGCGTTGCCCGAACAGGATATACAGTGCCCAGCAAACACCCGCCCCCAGGGCATAGGCTGCGCCCACGGGGTCAAGTGCTTGCCCGCCATGGCCGGCCGGCAGCAAGAGCAGCAAGCCAACAATGGCCAATGCGATCCAAAGAAAGTCGGTGGGTCGACGCGAGGACAGCAGCGCCACGGCTAGCGGACCGGTGAACTCAAGGGCCACGGCAATGCCGATGGGCACCGTTTGCAGTGCCATATAAAAGAGGAAATTCATGCCGCCCAGGGCCATGCCATAAATGATGACGTTGCGCAGGGTTTTGGCGGTCAGGCGAACCCGCCAGGGGCGCAGTATCAGCAGCATGATGATGCTGGCGAAGATCAGCCGCAGGGTGGTGGTGCCTTGTGCGCCAACGATGGGGAACATGCTTTTGGCCAAGGAAGCGCCTGACTGGATCGATGCCATGGCAATCAGCAGCAAGCCTATCGGAAAGAGGGTGGCGGCCAGGCTGCGGGGCTGGGTGTTCATTTAAGGGCGGCATTCCTTGGAGAGGGAGGGGTGAGCAATATAGTGCGCAATTAGCAGGGTAGTGGGCAAGGTGCCCTGCAGAGGTTTTGTAGCGCTGGCTAGCGTGCAGGCCGAGCACGCTGTTGCTCGGCTGCAGGGATTCTGCGGAAAACCTAAATTATTGAAATTAAAGGTTGACCTACAAAAAAGCCGCCCTATAATGCGCACCATTCCAACGCGGTAGCAGGCACTGCCAGCCACTGTGTTGTGTCAAGTGTTAGAAGCTAAACGAGTTTCTCTCAAAAAACTTCAAAATAAACGCTTGACAGCAAATGAGGAAAGCGTAGAATGCGCGCCT
>NZ_DKJF01000095.1:3976-4290 GCF_002454615.1 Pseudomonas sp. UBA6699 | reverse complement strand
TACGCAATGCGCCGCGAATGTGCAGCTTGAGCTCGTGGGGCCGGTTGAGCGCGGAAATCATGGCCAAGTTTATCATGCTGCGCTCTTTGAGCGAGAGGCCTTCACGGCCCCAGACGTGGCCCCAGCAGTATTCGGTGACCAGTTCCTGCAACGGCTTGGTGAAGTCGTCGGCGTTCTGAATCGAGCGGTTGACGTAGTCTTCGCCCAGTACCTGAGTGCGGATTTGCAGGCCTTTCTCGTACTTGTCATTGCTCATGCGCAGTGCTCCGGAATGAAACAGGGACATCGGCGGTGGCTTCTTCGCGGGCTTGCCC
>NZ_DKJF01000095.1:3546-3764 GCF_002454615.1 Pseudomonas sp. UBA6699 | reverse complement strand
GCCCGCGAAGCAGCCAACACCGGCTCAAAGGTCTATCAGCCCAAAGGCGGCAGGGCGCCCAGCTTGCCCTTGTGGTAAACCATCGGCGTGACCGGCTGCTCGGGCAGCACCAGGTTCTTCACCGCACCCACGATGATCGCATGGTCCCCGCCGTCATACTCGCGCCACAGTTCGCATTCGATGATCGCCGTGGCCTTCGCCAGCAGCGGGTTGCCCAG
>NZ_DKJF01000095.1:0-3442 GCF_002454615.1 Pseudomonas sp. UBA6699 | reverse complement strand
CGCCAGCAGCGGGTTGCCCAGCTCGCTCAGGTGCCACTCGATGCCCTTGGCCTTGTCCTTGCCCTTGCCGGCAAACGCATAGGCCTCGGCGGTTTGCTCGGCCGACAGCAGGTGGATCGCGAACTGCTTGCTGTCGCGCAGGATCGGGTAGGTGTCAGAGGCGTAGTTGGGGCAGAACAGCACCAGCGCCGGGTCGATCGACAGGGCGCTGAAGGCACTGGCGGTGATGCCGACGATGCCACCGTCGGCGTCCAGGGTGGTGACAACCGTAACGCCGGACGGGAAGGAGCCCATCACGTCTTTGTAGATGCCAGGTTCGATCATCTCGTGCTACCTCTTAGCGCATCACAAACGGGTCGGGCATGGGCGCGGTGGACAGGTTGATCCACACGGTCTTCAGCTCGGTATAGGCCAGCACCGAATCGATGCCACTCTCACGGCCGTAGCCGCTGTTCTTGAAACCGCCGATCGGGGCCATGGCCGACACGGCGCGGTAGGTGTTGACCCAGATGATGCCCGAGCGCACGTCACGGGCCAGGCGGTGGGCGCGGCCCAGGTCGCGGGTCCAGATACCGGCCGCCAGGCCGAACTGCGAGTCGTTGGCGATTTCCAGCGCCTGCTCCTCGGTCTTGAAGCGGATGACCGTCGCGACCGGGCCGAACACTTCTTCCTGCATGATGGTCATCGAGTTGCTGTCGCACTCGAACAGGGTCGGTTCGTAGAACCAGCCTTCGCCTTCGACCTCGGCCCGCTTGCCACCCATGTGCAGCTTGGCGCCTTCAGCCTTGGCCGCAGCGACCAGGCCTTCGACCACGGCCAACTGCTGCGCGGTCGCCATCGGGCCCATTTCGCTGGCATCGTCCTGCGGGTTGCCGATGCGGATGCGCTTGGCGCGGGCAATCAGGCGCTCGACGAACTCGTCGAAGATCTCGTCCTGCACCAGCAGGCGCGAGCCGGCGACGCAGCTTTGCCCTGAGGCGGCATAGATGCCGGCCACGGCGCCGTTGATGGCGCTGTCCAAGTCGGCATCGGCGAAGATGATGTTCGGCGATTTGCCGCCCAGCTCCAGCGACAGCTTGGCGAAGTTCTCGGCACTGCTGCGCACCACGTGGCGGGCAGTGGCTGCACCGCCGGTGAAGGCGATCTTGCGCACCAGCGGGTGGCGGGTCAGCGCCGCGCCGGTGCTTGGACCGTAGCCGGTGACCACGTTGACGACACCCGGCGGGAAGCCGGCTTCCAGGGCCAGGCGGGCCAGCTCCAGGATGGTCGCCGAAGCGTGCTCGGACGGCTTGAGCACGATGGTGTTGCCGGCCGCCAGGGCCGGGGCCAGTTTGATCGCGGTAAGGTACAGCGGGCTGTTCCACGGGATGATGCCGGCGACCACACCGATCGGCTCGTGCACGGTGTAGGCGAACAGGTCGGGCTTGTCCAGCGGCAGGGTGCCACCTTCGAGCTTGTCGGCCAGGCCGGCGGTGTAGTGGAAGAACTCGGGCAGGTAACCGACCTGGCCGCGGGTTTCGCGAATCAGCTTGCCGTTGTCACGGCTCTCCAGCTGCGCCAGGTGCTCTTTGTTCTCGGCAATCAGGTCACCCAGGCGACGCAGCAGCTTGCCGCGCGCGGTGGCCGTGATGCTGCGCCACTGCTTGCTGTCGAAGGCACGCTGGGCGGCCTGCACGGCCAGCTCCACGTCGGCCTCGTCGGCATCGGGCAACTGTGCCCAGGCCTGGGCGGTGGCCGGGTTGAGGCTGTCGAAGGTCTTGCCGCTCTGGGCATCGCGCCATTGGCCGTCGATGCACATCTGGAAACGAACGAGGGTCATGCAACAATCCCCTTGGCGGATTCGGTAAGGGTGCGGGCTTGCGCGAGGAAGTCCAGCAGCATCTTGTTGACTTCACGCGGTGCTTCCACCGCCATCATATGCCGTTGCTCGGCCAGCACCACACTGTGCGCACCTGGGATGCGCGCCGCGAGCTGGCGGGTCATGGCCGGTGTGGAGCCCGAGTCGAGCTCGCCGGTGGCAATCAGTGTCGGCACCTGGATGCTGCCCAGGTCGCTGGCGCGGTACATGTCTTGGGTGGCGAACAGCGAATAAGTGGTGTGGTAGCCCTGCGGGTCATTGCTCGCCAGTACCTGGCGGATAGCGGCGACCTGGGCCGGGTTGGCGGCCTTGTATTCACGGCTGAACCAGCGCTCGAGGGCGGCGTCGACGTTGGCGTCGGGGCCCAGCTCTGCGGCCTGGGCGGCGCGGGCGATAACGCCGGCGCTCTGCTCGGGGCTGCGGTTGAACACGCTGTTGAGAACCACCAGTGCCGCCAGGCGCTGCGGGTAGTTGAGGGCAAAGGCCCGGGCAACCAGGCCGCCCATGGAAAAGCCGATTACCGTGGCCTGGGCGATTTGCAGGTGGTCAAGCAGTTCGGCGAGCTGGTCGGCATAGCCTTCCAGCGGGGTATCGGCAGCCGGCACGCGGCTTTGCCCGTGGCCGAGCATGTCATAGGCGATGACGCGGTAGTCGTTGGCCAGGCCAACGAACTGACCGCCCCACATTTCCTTGTTCAGGCCCACGCCGTGGATCAGTACCACGGGTTGGCCCTGGCCGACGGACAGGTAGCTGGTGCCGGCAGGTGTGCGTTCAGCGACAGGCTGAATCATGGAGGGCGCTCCTTGAAGGTCGGGCGCGGCGGGTAAGCACGCCACGCCCCGGCCCGTCTTGGTTGTTGTTATTGAGCGCTGGCTTTTTCGGCAGCCAGTTCTTCCAGGTCGATGTAGCGGTTGCCGATGCGCGGGTGCAGGCGGCCGCCGTCGGCAGCGCCCAGCACCACGACGATTTCATCGGCACGCGGTGCGTCTTCGATCTGCATCTCCAGGGTGATGTAGTGCGAGCGCAGGCCCTCGTCGTCTTTCTGCATCATCGGGATCTGGATCGAGGTGCCTGGGCCACCACGTTTGTTGGTGAAGCTCAGGTAGCTCTTGGCCTGTACCGCTTCGCGGTAGTGGTTGCCAAAGCGCAGGGTGTGGATCACCGCCGAAGCGTGCTCGATTTCGCCATCGGCACCCACCACGGCGGCCTTGCCGTAGGCCTCGATCTTGTCGGCACCACCAATGGCGGCAGTCAGGCGCTCGACCATCAGCGCGCCCAGCTCCGAGCAGTTGGCGCGGATTTCCGGCTTCAGATCTTCAACGAAACCGCGACCGGCCCATGGGTTCTTGATCACCACGGCCAGGCCGACCATGGTCACCGGCTTGTCGGTGGCCTTGCCGCCTTCGATGCGGGTCTCTTCGGAGTAGGTGACGATCTTGCGGATTTCGAAACTCATGGGTGGCTCCTGGTGAGGGTTATCAGCTCTTGTTGTCTGATGGTATACCATAATATTTGTTGTGCAAGAGGGGGGGGGAAATTTCTCTTGCGGGGGGGCGGGAGGCTGCAAGTCGAAAGTCGAAAGTC